>JABMQA010000171.1 GCA_013203545.1 Bacteroidota bacterium | reverse complement strand
CGGGTGAAGGTTTCACTCCAGCGGCCATTTTCATCCTGCGAACGGACGAAGATATTGTGAAGACCGTCATCATATCCATCAAGTGAAATAAGCGCTTCAACAACCGGGGTTGCAGAAGTACTAACTGCCAATGATTCGCCAAGGCCGTAACCCGGATCATCATCCACAAAATATTCAAGCTGAACAATGGTTGGATCAGGATCACTCAACAGGCGTGTTTTCAAAAATGACCTCGACATGGTTTGAGTCCATACGCCGGACGTATCATTAATCCTTACAAACAGCAGGTGATAACCGTCATCCAGTTCCTCCAGCGGTATCAGGAAATCGAAACCACCGAGGTTACTTGAATAGGTATAAACACCAGAGCCGTTTCCATAACCGGGATCTTCATCGAAGAAATACTCCAGTGAATACAGGGGTGGGTACACCGTGATGTAGTCCTCCTTGACCTCCATATCTGTTCCTTCCGGTCCGGTGGCTGTTAATGAAACCGTGTATGTGCCGGGGTCTGCATACATATGAACCGGATTTTGCTCAGTGCTTGTGACACCATCACCGAAATTCCAGAACCATTCATTTGGCTCACTGATGTAGGTTTCATCCGTAAACTGAACGCTTAACGGTACGGAACCTGCAGTAATATCCGCAGAAAATTCGGCAATGATCGGTGGTTCTTCCACATTAAAAGGTTCGGCAACAGTTATACTCCAGCTTCCACTTTCGTCCATCGCCCTCATATAAATTGTATGTTCACCCCACTCCAAACCATCCAGATTGGCGTCAAATTCCTGTTCGTGGATTCCATTGTTTGGATTGAACATCACAGGTTCAGCAAGTCCTTGCCCGGGGTCTTCATCTATAAAATATTCGGCTTTTACAAGTTCAGGAAGCGGATCGGCCGGGTAGTTGCCCATAATGAATGCCCTTTGCAAAACGATGCTCCACCGCCCATTTGCATCCTGTGATCTGACATAAAGGTTATGCAGGCCATAATCAAGCAGCTCCAATGGGAGGTTCACGGCAATTTCAATCGGGGAAAATGCATCCACTTCAATTGGAGTGGCCAGCCCAAACCCCGGATCGGTATCAAAGAAATATTCGAGGTAAGTGATCCCCGGGTTGGCATCTTCCGGTAAAATCTGTTTCAGGAACGGACGGGCCATGGTCTGGCTCCAGGAACCATTTAAGGTTTTTGATCTGATAAACAAGGTATGGAGTCCATCGGTAAGGCCACCAACCGGCGCATTGAAGCTGATCATCGTTTCATCATCACCTGCACCATAAACAGGGGTTCCAAACCCATACCCAGGGTCATCATCAAAGAAATACTCTGCCATCCAGTCACCGGTTGGTGGGGATGAAACATAGATATAATCTGTTTTTGTAACACCCGATGAGTTGTTACCATCTGATACAGTCAACGAAACTGAGTAATAACCTGCACTATAATAAGTGTGGGATGGGTTTTGTACGCTACTTGTTCCCCCGTCGCCAAAATCCCAATCCCACGAAACAGGATCTCCCGTGGACAGATCAGTAAATTGTACTTCCAAAGGAGCAAATCCGCTGGTAACATCAGCGGTGAAATCAGCATTAAGTCCAGCAGAGGTTGACAGGTTTACCATGGCAGTTCCCTGTGAGGTAAAAACTTCGTCATAATCCGGATAAGGAAATGCATATTCTACATCTACAGCCAGCCCGGAGGTTTGGGAATGTAACATAAAAATAAAGCTGTTACCCGGGGTAAAACCATTGGCCTGGTCAGGGTTCAATCCGTCATCCATGGAGGCAATTACCTCTAAATACTCACCGCCAACAAGTGGCTGAGTTAGCGTTCCCGCTCCAACACAAATTTCCCCTCCGCTTATAGGATCGATGTCAAATATGCCTATTTCATCACCCGTCTGAAGATCAACACCGGCGAATGTTGCACCCAAAATATAAAACGTCATGGGGTTGTAAGGATTTATCCATACGGGAGTGAAAGGATAATTGGATGATCCAACATTAATATAGTTTTCTTTAATTTCGATTGATGAGCTTTTATTATCATACACAGTTAACTTCACTGAAAAAAGTCCCGCCTCATCATAAATCCATTCAGGATTTTGGTCATAGCTATCAATAGTACCATCATTTTCAAAATCCCATTCCCAGCTTGTCGGG
>JABMQA010000170.1 GCA_013203545.1 Bacteroidota bacterium | reverse complement strand
TTTCTAAATCCTACTCTACCACAATCTCATCCACAAACAACCACGCCTTATCACCGGCACCCATGTGCCAGTCGGGGCAAATACCAAGGTTTTTAGCAATCACTTTCACATAACGCGCAGATGTTTTATCAAATGTGATTGTCATATCTTTTGTGAAAGCACCCTCTGTTTCAGTTGGTAAATCGTTTTCGATGGACCTTGTTATGAAATAGTTTTTTCTATCAGTGGACAGGCTAACCTGAAAATTTACAGGCAGAAAAATCCAACTTCGCTCTCGTTGAAAAAACGAACCGGTTACACGATGAATGGGTTGCTCCGATCCCAGATCGATTACAATTTCAAGATCATCACCCTGGAATCCCTGCCACAATCCATCCCTATGATTTGTTGTCCCTTTCAGACCATCAACAAGCGTTTTTCCTCCCTGTCCCGAATATCTGAAATTGGGATCATTCACATAAGAAACCATTGCTCCCAGGCCGTTGTGAAAAACAATGGTTTTTTCCGAGAAGGTTTCATTCATGATACCATTTGAAAAGATTGCAGCTTTGATGGTGATGGTTTCGTAGATTTCAAGTGGCCCATCATAAACCGGGGCATTGGCGTCAGGTGTTGAACCATCAAGGGTGAAGTGAATTTCGGGATCAAGCTGTTCTGTTTCAAATGAGATGGTGAAAAGGTTTTTTTCTTTGTTGAAATCCGTTACAAAATCAACAGCGTATGAACCTTCGGAATAATTCACACCCATTACATCAAAACGGTCGAATTGATTTTCAAGACGGCGCCTGAAGTCAGACCAATTGAGTTTGTCTTTTGGTGCCCACAATACTTCTGCCAGTGCCGTCATTCGGGGGACACTCATGTATTCGGCATGTTCGGGAGTAGGGATATATTCGGTCCAGACATTTCCCTGGCCTCCCAGGATATGTTTTGATTCCACATCATTTAAAACCGGCGGGGTAGGATCGAAGGAATAGACCTTTTTTAATGATGTAAAACCACCAATGGCTTCCGGTTCAAATTCCGGGTTGGCCTGGTAATAATCAAAATAGCAATGCGAAGTTGGCGACATGACCACATCATGACCCTGCCTGGCGGACTCAATACCGCCTTCAAATCCACGCCACGACATCACGGTTGCTTCGGGGGCAAGTCCGCCTTCCAGGATTTCATCCCAACCAATGAGCCATTTGCCTTTGTCGTTTAAGTATTTCTCCATCCGCTTGATAAACCAGCTTTGTAGCTCGTGCTCATTCTCCAGGCCTTCATCCTTAATTCTTTTCTGACATTTCTTACAGTTTTCCCAAACCGTTTTGGTGGCCTCATCTCCACCTATGTGGATGTATTCGCCGGGGAACAACTCAATCACTTCATCCAGCACACCTTCTAAAAACTCAAAGGTTTCTTCGTTACCGGCACAAAAAATATCGGTATTTGGCCAGTAACTTCCTGGCTGTACATAAAACGGCCCACCAGTACACGACAACTCAGGATAAGCTGCCAACACCTCACTGGTATGGCCGGGCATTTCAATCTCGGGCAAAACGGTGATGTGCCTGTCGGTAGCATATTTCACAATTTCACGAACTTCATCTTTGGTATAAAAACCACCATAAGTTGCTTCTTCTCCCGCTTCGGGTGGAGTTACTTCGCGCCAGGGCATATCTTCGCGATCAACGTGCCATGCAGCAATTTCGGTTAATTTCGGGTATTTGTCAATTTCAATACGCCAGCCGTTATCATCCGTCAGGTGCCAGTGAAATACATTCATCTTGTGCATGGCAATCAGGTCGATGTAACGTTTGATAAATTCCTTCGGAAAGAAATGGCGTGATACATCCAGGTGCATTCCACGCCAGGCGTAACGAGGCTTGTCATAAATGATTACCCTTGGGACTATCCATTCCACATCAAGTGCGGCTTGATCCCCATAAATTTCAGGGGGCATTAGCTGAAAAAGGGTTTGAACGCCCCGGAATAAACCTGTAGGTTTATGGGCTGATAATTCGATTTTTTTGTTTTTTACATTCAGGAGGTACCCCTCATCTCCCAGACTATCTGCATTATTCAGGATTTCGAAAATAATCCCGTGATCATTGCGGCGATCTTTGATCTCATCCATTTCCAGGTCATTTCCGGAAACTTCCTTCAACTTCTCTTGAAACTGGCCGGCAATTTTCCTGACCTCATCATTTCCTTTAACAAATAATATTTTTGTTTCAGGTTTGATATCGAAATAACCACCTCTTTCTTCAATAGATAAGGGTTTTGGGATGATACTCACGGGTATGATTTTGTGTTTTTCCATGCATCCGTTGAACAGGATAATTATCATTAATAAAAGAGTCGGAAAGAAAAAATTGTTTTTCATCATTAAAAAATTTATCGGTTTGTCTTAACATTCAGCCATAATTCCAGTGAATCCAATACCTGGTTTCGTTGGTGTTCAGGTAGGTTGTTGATCTGTGTGGTATGGGAACCTCTTTTTTTAACAACCTTTAATGCGTTGGTTTTTCCTGCTTCCGGCACAAAAGCCGTGGATGACCATGGATCGTATTCACCATAAAGACAGATCATATTATCACCCTTAGTCCTAAGAAATTCATCAACATTTTTCATGTATTTCTTTTTGAATTTGAGATTGGTCCCCGGGGGGGCGAAAGGTGAAAAAGTGAGATCGGTAACGTAATCAAGTTGATTACCCAATCCCGTGGTATCATAATCGTAATATCCGATCTGGGTAAGTGCCTGGTAAAAGAATGGCCACATATCCCTCATACCTTCATCGGTAAAATAATCCAGTGGAGAAACTTCCAGCAGATGCCGTAAAACTGTGGAGTCGTGATCACTGTTGGTTGGAATGTCTTTGCATGGAATAAATCCCCATTGCCAGAATGCAAAAGGATATTCCAGGACAATGTATTCAAATCCTGCTTCATTTCCCCCAATGGTGTTGTAATGATATCCTTCGGTTTTTGCAAGTTTATTAAAATCCGCCATCAGTCTATCCTGACGATACAGCGCCAGTTTTTGAAATGCCACAATCTTTTTTCGGCAATCTTCACCATCGATGTTGTTGATAAATGGATTCACCCGGTTGTCAGCTATCGAAAAATTGAGCGGCGCCACGTAAGGGATCCAAACATCCACATCCTCCGGAAAATAATATTTGTAATACATGGTGGTTTGTCCCCCCTTGCTTATACCCGTGCTTACAAATTTACCGCTGAAAATTTGTTTCATCAATTGGTTGATCCTGTGATGGTCATTGGCCGATTGCTCAATGGTGTGGTATTTCCAGTTACCGGTATCAGGGATGGATTCACCGAAATAGCGATGTTCAACAAATACAAGGTTGGCATCCAGAATGGGGCATAGCTCATTCAGGTATTTTGGCCAGGCTGCATAGGCTCCACCATATCCTTCTGTAACGAAAACAGTTGGTTTGTTTCTTCCTTTGAATCCAATATAAACACGCTGACTGAAAGATGGGCCACTCTTTTTTCGGTGATCAACAGGTTGATCAATTTTTACAAGGTACTTCTCCAGAAAAAAAGTGTCGCATTTCAGGGTTACAACACTGTTTACACCTTGCAGGTTCTCCAGTTCCCCTTTAATGGAACTGATGGGTTTGGATTGGGATAGAACAGACTGGGCAGCCAGAAACCCAACAATAAAAAGATAGAAATATCCGCTTCTCATCGAATTTGGTTTTTTGTATGAATACTATTATCGGGTAAAAGAAGCGAAAAAAATGATCATTACAAAATTCTAACAGGGATCATTAGAAAATTTTTATTTTTCATGACTCTGGAAATCCTTTTGATACACGAAAAACATCAATGCGATGATATATTTATTGTTAAAAACATCAATACGTTGACCCTTTTAGTAAAAAATTATATAGTATACTGTGATAAAGGAATACCAAGGAAACATTAAGACAAATATTCCTTGAAAAATATGCACTTACTCAAACCAAACCAGACGTCTGATTTGCGTTTTTGCCTGGTCGAAATAATTTTGCCGCCAGTTTATTCTTTCTGGTTGAAAAATAATTTTCGTAGTTTTGCATCGACCATGTAATCAGATAATTTAGATTATTTACTATGACGAACTATGGTGGATTACCGGAAGTGTATTCAAGGCTGGAAACCTCAAAGGTTGTGATAATTCCGGTGCCTTATGATGAAACCAGCACATGGGGCAAAGGGGCTGACCGAGGACCGGAAGCGCTACTGGAAGCTTCGGCCAATATGGAACTGTACGATATTGAAACAGATTCTGAAGTTTTTCAAATTGGCATTCATACTTCAGATCCGGTAACTGAAAATTCATCGCCCGAAAAGATGGTGCATGCAGTGCACCGGGAGGCAGGGAAGTATATAGCGATGGAAAAATTTGTAATTGGATTGGGAGGGGAGCATTCCATTACCACGGGGTTTGTGAGGCCCTATTTCGAAAAGTACAAGGATTTGTCGGTTTTACAGTTGGATGCACATACTGATCTGCGCCCTGAATATGAAGGTTCACCGTACAATCATGCTTGTGTCATGTCGAGGGTTAGGGAATTATGTCCGGTGGTTCAGGTTGGAATTCGCAGTATGGACACCATCGAAAAACCCTTTTTGGATCACCCGCGACTGTTTCTGGCAGAGGACATTTATAACCATGATAAGTGGATGACAAAGGCAGTTGATCAGCTAACTGACAATGTTTTTATAACCATTGATCTGGACGTTTTCGACCCTTCCGTTATGCCTTCTACAGGCACACCCGAGCCAGGGGGATTGCTCTGGTATCAGGTTCTGGATTTTCTGAGGCTGGTTAATCAGAAAAAAAATATTGTTGGGTTTGATGTGATGGAACTCGCTCCTGATTCAAATAGCAAGTCACCTGATTTCCTGGCATCAAAACTGGTTTATAAGTTATTGTCATATCGTTTTAGCAAAAAATAAAAGAACATGGATAAGAAAAACCTTCTAAAAGAAACTGTCAGGCACATCGACATCAAATCATTTGATTCAACACTTATCATTACCGCTATGCGGGATATGTCTTTTACATCAAGGGATACCGCAGGTGCCGCCGATATTTTACAACGGATGATCAACGACCATGATTGTACGATTTGGCTTACCCTGGCAGGAAGTACCAGTGCCGGTGGGTGCATGCAGGTATATGTTGACATGATCAAAAACAAAATGATCGATGCGGTGGTGGCAACCGGGGCGGCCATTGTGGATATGGATTTTTTTGAAGCCCTCGGATTTAAGCACTACAAAGGCACACCCTGGGTTGACGATAAAATATTGCGTTCATTGTACATCGACAGGATCTATGACACTTTTATCGATGAAGAGGAATTGCAGGCATGTGATGAGGCCGTAAAAATAATTGCCGACAGTCTCCAGCCCAGGCCCTATTCTTCGCGTGAATTCATCAGGGAGATGGGTCGCTATTT
>JABMQA010000169.1 GCA_013203545.1 Bacteroidota bacterium | reverse complement strand
CAAATATCGTTATCATTGCAATTACTGCACTTGCCCTGATAGGCGATCGCGAACATGCCCTTAGGGCCGGTTGCGACGATTATATCGCTAAGCCCATAAAAAAGGAAAACTTAATGAAGCTTATCAAGAAATATAAAATGTCTTAATTGAATTCCTTGTCAAGGAAGTTTTTCAGGTGAGAAGGTGATACATTATGAATTAGAACGCCTTTTTTGCTATAGGAAATTTCGCCGGTTTCTTCAGAAACAATCACTGCAATGGCATCGGTTTTTTCGGTAACACCAACAGCCGCACGGTGACGTAATCCCAAACTTACTGAAATTTTTTTGTTGCTGGACACCGGTAGAATGCATCTGGCCGATTTAATCTCATTGTTAAGAACAATTACGGCACCATCATGCAAAGGGCTGTTCCTGAAAAATATATTCATCAGCAATTCATCCGAAATCCTGGCATTGAGGATTTGACCGGTTTCAACAAATTGCCGCAGTTCGTTCAGTTTAGCAATAATGATCAATGCACCGGTTTTATTGGCCGACATCTTCCGGCAGGCTGTAACAATTGGGTCAACATCAAGATTGGTAACCTTCCCAACGGCAAAGTTAAGAAATGGCATGCGCTGCCGCACCTTTACCATAAATTTGGGCGTTCCGATCAGTAGCAGGAATTGCCGGATTTCAGGTTGAAAAACCACAATAAGGGCAATAAACCCCACCGAAATAAAAGCGCCCAGAATTTCACTGAGTAGCTTCATTTGCAGGGCCGAAACCAACTTCCACAACAGAAAAATGGCTACAATCCCAAAGAAGATATTTATGGCAGCGGTGCCCTTCAGCAGGTTGTACAATTCATAAAGCAAAAAGGCAACCAACAAAATATCAATGATATCGGTGAGCCTGATGTCGATAAATCCGGTTATTAAAAGGTGTGTCATAAATAATGATGAATTGCCGGCCAAAGTTAATCATTTCGGTTTATTAAACTTGATAAGCCATCCTTTTTGACAGTAGTCATCAACAAATCAGGAATTTTGTTGGTACCTCCTGTATATCTTCACCACCTCCACCGCCTCCTTCACGTCATGGACACGCAGAATATTTGCGCCGTTCAACAGGGCTATCGTATTTAAAACAGTGGTGCCGTTCAATGCCTCAGCGGGTGTTGTATCCAGCACCCTGTTGATCATGGATTTTCTTGAGAGACCTGCCAAAACCGGGAAACCCAGAGATTGAAAGGCTTTCAGCCCCATCAAAATTTTATAGTTGTGATCAACGGTTTTTCCAAATCCAAAACCTGGATCCAGGACAATATTATCGTCGACACCCAATTTGGAAAGTGCATTTATACCGGTCTTAAAATAATCATAAATCTCGGCAACAACATCAGTATAAACCGGGTTGGCCTGCATGGTTTGAGGTGTGCCTTTGATATGCATCATTACATAGGGCACTTTCAGTTCCGCAATGGTTTCATACATTTTTTCATCGAACCTACCGCCTGAAATATCATTAATTATATCAGCGCCTTCTTCCACAGCCTTTCTTGAGATTTTACTTCTGTAAGTATCAACAGAAATGAGGGTGTCAGGGTATCGTTTTCGTATCATCGAAAGAATACCGGATAACCTTTTCCATTCCTCATCCGCATCAACAAAAACGGCATCAGGTCGTGTGGATACTGCGCCCATATCTATAATGGCAGCGCCTTCGCCGATCATTTTTTCTGTTTGGTACAGGGCACGGTATTCCAGGTTGTTTTTTCCACCATCATAAAACGAATCGGGTGTCAGGTTGAGGATCCCCATTATTACCGGGCTATCCAGATTAAGTTGCCTGTTTTTCCAGGATAATTTAAGCATTGGTGGGAAAGATTATAAATGTTTTTTTAAATTTTACATCTCATTAACATGCTGCTAATATAAAGCATTTTATCTTTGACGAATATTAATATGTTTGAATTAAAACTTTTGAGATGAAGACAAAAAGAAATCTTTTGAATTTACTGCTGGTGCTGGTGTTAATAGTATCACCGGTTGTTTTGTGGTCGCAGCAGCCTCAGGAACAAGAATTAAGCCGGGAAGAAATCCTTTTTCAGCGGGCGCAGCAAAGTGTTGAAAGGGCACAAACATCGGTTGACCGGGCACAGGCATATATCGATGAGGGCGACAGCCTGATGCGTACCGGTGAGCAAATGATGGACAGTGCAAAAATAAAGCTCAAGCCTGCAAATGAGGAAAAATCCAATATGCTGAAGAGTTACAGTT
>JABMQA010000168.1 GCA_013203545.1 Bacteroidota bacterium | reverse complement strand
CCCTCTTCCGTGTTGCAGTCATCGGCAAACAATGGTAGATAAATGGGTAGTGTATGGGCCTCATGCCCCAAATCATTAAGGGATTTTGTAAAGCCGCTGTCGCGCAGGCAATTTCCACAATAAAAGGTGCCGCCGAATCCCGGTACGATGTTGATGATTTTCAAATTTATATCAATTTAACTGTTAAATGTAAAATCCTAAATTACAACAAGGCCAGCTAAAATAGCCAACCCGAAACTTACCAATGTTCCGATAAGCATATACTCCGTTAGTTTTCTGTCTTTTGATTCTTTTAAATCACCAAAACGGAAAATGGATTTTGCAGCTAACAAAAAACCAATGGCCTCCCAGTGACCGGTTAAAACAAAGGTAAAGACAAACAACCGCTCAATCATTCCAATGTATTTCCCGGCTTCCTGTAATGACTCACTCTGTTTATCATCCTTGGCAGGAGCCCACTTTGAAATAAACATTTTAACAAAAATAGATGCCGGTAGCATAAGGAAAATTAACATTGTCACCTTCAAAATATTGACGTCATTGAAACCCAAATAATGCAATGGATTATAATCCGCTCGCCAACAAAAAAACAGATATAATACAAGTAAATGAACCAACTGGTCAGCAAAGAAGTAAAAACGCTTTGTCTTTTTGTTCTGCAAAAATATTTTCAAAATATCAATGATCATATGGATAAATGCAAGCAGGGCTGCCCATTTTAAAAAATCCCAATCCCATACCAGGAGCATTATAACCACCAGATGAATTAGTGCGTGCAAATACAGCTGATATGCCCTGAATCCTTTTGTCTCTTTAGCTTTTACCCAACTTGCCGGCTGAAAGAGGAAGTCGCCAATCAGGTGAGCCAATATTAACTTTATCAATAATATCATTACAGTTCAGCAATTTTGTAATTATACATTCGAATTACTTCTATAATCTCATCAAAATGAGCGCGTTTTAGCCGCGAACTTACAGCATTTTGCTTTATACCTAATTGCTTTCCGATCTCCACCTGTAACTGATCTGGCTGTTGCAATGCTGCAAAAACCGTTTTGGCAGCATTATCTGACCACCCGTCAATGATAATAATGAGAAGCTTTAGATAAAGGTTCATATCGCTATTAAAGGAAGTGTTATGGCTTCGGATGGCCAAATTTAGCTTTAGTCTTTTTAATTCTTCAGCCAGTTCACCGGAATAAACAAAAGCACTTCCATTTGATTCAGTTACTTTTTCGGCGTTATGGCTTTTATCACCAATTCCTATTGCCATACGTACGTCGGTCCCCCTTATCGATTTTACTGCAGCCTTTATCTGTAAAGCTGCCTCAAGGGCATCCGCAGGATTTTTAATTTCCAACTGAAAGCTATCTCCCCGGTAAATCTCCCATTGTTTGGGTGTTTTACCCCAGTTTTCCAATACCTCTTTCAATGCTTTTAACCAGATAGCAGGTTCAGTTCGTTGAGAATTTATTATATCCCCGGTTATTACACCTATCATGATAATAATTTTGTTTAGCACAAAAGTATCATTTTTTCAAATACCAACCAAGTTTATCACGCTTTTGTGTGATAATTTGATTTATCACGCTTTTGTGTGATAATTTGCTTTATCACGCTTTTGTGTGATAATCTGACCTGGGTTTTCCTGTAACCCTGCAATAGAAAATGAACTATCGTGACGTCAATATCATCCTGCCATTTGTGAAATTATTTTTGATTTTCATTTGTTTTCTACTCATGGCCATCGAAATATATTATCCGAACCCCAAACTTACTCCCTCCCAAACGCATATACCCGTCCATCCTTCGAGCCTACAACAATCATATTACTGGTAACTGCAGGTGTGGTTGTTATAGGGCTACCGATTTCGTAAGACCATATTTTTTCACCACTTTTTTTATCAATCACATAAATCCTTCCATCGCCTGAAGTTACAATTACAGCATTTTTGGTTATCACAGGGGAACTTTCAATTTTTCCCAGGGTTGTAAATATCCATTGGATGGTTCCGTCGGAGGCATTGAAGGAGTATACTTTTTTATCGCGCGAACCAATAACAACCTGATTGCCTGAAACAGCAGGGGATGCAAGAAACTCTCCGCTGCCCTCATGTTGCCATACGATTTTTTTTGAGTTCAGATCAACACAATAGAATATCCCATCATAGTCTCCAACAAATACTTTATCATTTATGATGGCAGGTGAAGCGGCAATATAGGT
>JABMQA010000167.1 GCA_013203545.1 Bacteroidota bacterium | reverse complement strand
TTCCCCGACCTGAAGGACTGGGCTATTTATTTCCCCATCCATTTTAAGACAGCTTCTAAGGGGATTACCGCGGCACAGATTAACGATTGGTGATTTCAGATTTGATTGATCTTCCTTGACTTCTTAAATCTAAAATCTCTAATCTCTAATCTTCGAATCAATATAGTAGCTACATTATTGATGATTTCAAATTAGGAACATTATTTTTATCCAGGGATGCCCTAATCCTTCTGTTCATGTTGTGAATCATTTTTATCCGTATCATCACAACTTTGCTTCTTATCGCCTGTATATTTGATATGGTATTTTTTAGCCGCATCCACAAAACTCACAAATACCGGGTGGGGGCTGGCTACGGTGCTTTTATACTCCGGGTGAAATTGAACACCGACGAACCATGGATGCCCCTTTAATTCGATAATTTCTGCCAGGTTGCCCTGTGAATTGATACCAGTCCGGATCATTCCGCCTTTCTCAAAGTCATTAATATACTCGTTGTTGAATTCATATCTGTGACGGTGCCGTTCCTGTATTTCATCTGCGTGATATGTATTATAGGCAAGAGAGCCCTTGTTAAGCCGGCATTTGTAGTTTCCTAAGCGCATGGTGCCGCCAAGTCCCGATATCTTCTTTTGTTCTTCCATCATATCGATAACCGGAAAAGGTGTTTTGGTGTTAAATTCGGTTGAATTTGCCTTTTGAAAATCAAGTACATTCCTTGCAAATTCGATCACGGCACATTGCATTCCAAGGCAAATTCCCAGGAATGGGATTTTGTTTTCTCGCGCATATTTAATAGCCGAAATCTTGCCTTCGATCCCCCGCTCACCAAAACCAGGTGCAACAAGAATTCCATCAAGATCGGCGAGGTGGCCCTCAACGCCATCCTCTTCAATAGCTTCTGAATGAACCATCTTTACATTAACCCGGCAATCGTTGGATGTCCCAGCATGAATAAATGATTCGCTTATGGATTTGTAGGCATCTCTCAGCTCAACATACTTCCCAACCAGGCCAATACAAATATCCATGGATGGGTTTTTATATTTTCTTAAAAATTCTTCCCACATGGTCAGGTCGGGTTGTGTGTCATATGGCAGTTGTAATTTCTTCAGAACCTCTATGTCCAGTTTTTCCTCCCGCATCAATATAGGTACATCATAGATAGTTTCCGCGTCTATCGATTCGATGACCGCTGAGACAGACACGTTGCAAAACAGGGCTATCTTATCTTTTAGCGAACGGGTTAGATGCCTGTCGCAACGGCAGACGATAATATCGGGTTGAACGCCCTGCTCAAGCATGGTCTTTACCGAATGTTGGGTAGGTTTGGTTTTTAATTCCTGGGCTGCTGCCAGATAGGGAACCAGGGTAAGGTGAACCACCACGCAATTATGACCCATTTCCCATCTCATCTGCCTCACGGCTTCAATATATGGCAACGACTCGATGTCACCAACGGTGCCACCGATTTCGGTAATTACAATATCGTAGTCACCTTTGTTGCCAAGAAATTTCACCTTGTATTTAATTTCATCGGTGATGTGTGGGATCACCTGGACTGTTGAACCGAGGTATTCGCCCTTTCTCTCCTTTTCAATTACATCCCTGTATATTCTGCCTGTTGTGATATTGTTGTCCTGCGAAGTCGGAACGTTGGAAAAGCGTTCGTAATGTCCGAGATCAAGATCGGTTTCGGCTCCATCATCGGTAACATAACACTCCCCATGCTCGTATGGATTTAGTGTCCCCGGGTCGATGTTGATGTATGGGTCGAGTTTTTGAATGGTGACCGAGTATCCACGAGCCTGTAATAGTTTCGCAAGTGATGCCGAAATGATACCTTTTCCCAGGCTTGATGTAACGCCGCCGGTTACAAAAATGTATTTTGTTTTTGACATGATAAATGTGTTAAATAAAAATGGGACGAACAAATATGAGCGTCCCATACAATTATATTGATGTATCTGATTTTAGTAATACCTGTAACTTTTTACCCTCCCAATATGCTTTGCAAGCCTGATGCATTGGGCAGTGTAACCAAATTCGTTATCATACCATAAATAAACGATCAGGGTTTTTCCATCTGCTGATACTTTGGTGGCAGGCATGTCGTAGATGCATGCACATGAATCGCCGATGCCATCGGATGATACAAACTCGGTGGAGTTACTGTAACGGATCTGTTCGATCAGCGTACCCTTCAGAGAGGCCTGAAAGAACAGTTCGTTAACCTCTTCAACTGTTGCTTCCTTTTCAATTTCTATTGTCAAAATGGCCATCGATACATTGGGTGTCGGGACCCGCACTGCATTGGATGTGAGTTTGTCTTTTAGTTTGGGAATTGCTTTGGCAGCTGCTGAGCCTGCACCGGTTTCGGTAATGACCATGTTTAATGGTGCCGACCTGCCCCTACGGGATTTTTTATGGTAATTGTCGAGTAAATTCTGGTCGTTGGTATAAGAATGAATGGTTTCGATGTGACCCTTTAAAATCCCAAAATGATCCTCGATCACCTTTAATCCGGGTAC
>JABMQA010000166.1 GCA_013203545.1 Bacteroidota bacterium | reverse complement strand
TTATGTTCTACACCTACGTCCTCTATTCCCCTGATTTTGATAAAATTTAAATCGGTTATTCATCCAATGCCGAAAAGCGGCTCCTCTCACACAATGATCCGCGTAATACCGGATGGACAAGAAATTTTCAACCTTGGGGGAAAGTATATACAGAAGAACATGAATCGAAAGCTGAGGCTATGAAGCGCGAGAAGCAACTTAAGACTTCCAGAGGAAGAAAGTTCATCAGGGAGGAAATCATAGGGAAGATCAAAAGTTGACCTTTCCTCATCAAATCAGTTGGTTTAGTCCACCAGCATTCGACTGAGATACGCTACAAAACAAACCTTTAATAAAAAAAGGGCAGCCAAAGCCAACCCTTTAATTGTAATCCTCCCTTGTTTATTACCAGCAGAATGTTGCTAAAAGCGTGCGAATGCCTAATGATTATTTTCTTGGTCAGGGCACTTCTTTTTACGTTTCCTTTGATCCTGCTTGTAGAAGATAATGATGATGTGAGGGAAGATATCCGTAGTTCTTGGTGTCGGTTAATCCCAAATGGATCGATAGGAATAATATTTTCCCTCTTTCAATTGTACGCTTCCGTTTTTGGTGTAAAGAACAATCTTGTTAAAATCCTCGTTGGGGAAGAAAATTTCCGTCATCACCGTATGACCATCATCAGCAAATAGTTCCACCGATGCTACATCGATAAACAGGTGCATCTTCACTGTATCACTGCCAGGAACGCTATCACCATAATGCCGTCCGGGGAATTCCGGTGAAAAATTAACTTTTCCTGATTGGCTACGGTCAATAAAAAACCTCTTTTCAGCGAGTTCGAATCCTATCAATACTTTTTCGCCCCGGCCGTTTGAAAGCTCAATCCCAAACTCGGAGGCCAACCCAAATTGTGAGCCATTGCGCATTTGGAAAGCGACTTCCAACTCCCCAACCAGCTTTTTCGATGCTTCCCCAATATTAACTTTCTTGTTGCCCGAAATCATTCCAGGTTCAAGGGCAAACTCCCCGGAACGTAGTTTTTTTAGTTCCACCACCGGATTTGAGATCAGACGCATACCTGCATCCGAATTTTTTAGTTCCAGGGTGCGCGGGATAGTCATGGCGCTTCTCCAGGGGGTGGTGGGCACTTGCTCGGCATATTGCCAGTTGCTCATCCAGCCCAGGAAAAGACGGCGTCCATCTTTTTCAGGAATATCCGACCAGGTCACCCCGGCATAATTATCCTTGCCCCAATCCATCCACAAAATGGTTTCGGGGGGATTGTCGTTTACAAAGTTTTTTCCATCAAAATTGCCTGTAAAATATTGCGTAGCCGATCCGCCATTGGTCCCTCCCGGAATGATGCTGACCAACAGCACCCATTTCTCTTTGCCATCCACTTGCATGGGGAATAAATCAGGGCACTCCCAAACACCACTTTGCGCACCAATCCCTTTCCCAAATTCACTTTCAAAGGCCCATTCTTTCAGGTTAGTGGATGAATAGAACCTCACCTGGTCCTGTACGGCAAAGGTCATGATCCACTTGTTGCCGGCTTCGTACCACATCACTTTTGGGTCGCGGAAATCGCGGATGCCGGGATTGGGCAACACCGGGTTGTTTTCGTATTTTGTCCAGTTGCGGCCTTTGTCGGTGCTGTAGGCAATGCCCTGGGTCTGGTAATCATTTTTGCCGGCCCTCTCTTCGTCTATATTGTGGTAGGTAAAAATGGCGATCAGAGGAGGATTATTCTTGCTGCCAAAACCTGAGGTATTGTTCCAGTCAATCACTGCGCTACCCGAAAAGATGTATCCCAATTCATCAGGATAGAGGGCGATTGGCAGGTGCTCCCAGTGAACCATATCGGTGCTCACGGCATGGCCCCAGTGCATCGGCCCCCAAACGATATCTTCAGGATAATACTGATAAAACAAATGGTATTCGCCATCGTAATAAACCATGCCATTGGGGTCGTTCATCCACATCGATTCGGGTGAAAAATGGAATTGGGGACGGTGTTGCTCGGAATAATATTCACGCATGCTTTCCGAAGGATTTTGTTTTGTATCAGATTTATCTGCCGAAGGATCGCACGAAATTATGAATATCGCCGCTGAAAGCCAAAGAAATTCTTTTTTCATCAGTTTAGAATTATTGAGTTATTAATCTCACCACATCTGTCTGCGGTCTTTTTCTTTTAACCGGCTGTAATGCAATT
>JABMQA010000020.1 GCA_013203545.1 Bacteroidota bacterium | reverse complement strand
TTCAGTCTTCAGTCTCCAGTCTCCAATCTGCTGACTGCCGACTGTGGACTGTGGACTGTGGACTGTGGACTGTGGACTTTTCCATTTTCAGACTCTATTCATTTATTTAATGACAATACTCATCAGCTATAGAAATAGCCTGTGAGATAATCCCAAGTCCTTCGTCAATTTGGTCCTTTGTAATACACAATGGTGGCGCTATAAATATCCAGTTCCATCTCACAAAGGTAAACATGCCCAATTCACGGATTTTTGCTGCCATTTTATTGGTGATCTCCATTTTGTTGGGTTTTGCATTCCAGGGCGTAACAGGTTCTTTTGTTTTCCGGTTTTTCACCAGTTCAATAACGCCAAACAATCCGGTATTGCGGTAATCACCAATTGACGGATGTTTACGAATTAACCCCTCCATTTTGCCATCCAGGTATTTGCCCATATTTACCGCATTTTCCAGCAAATGCTCATCTTCATAAACTTTGATTGTTGCAAGGGCAGCCGCACAACCCACGGCATGTGCCGAGTAAGTGAGGCCTAGAGGTAAAGGAACATCATCGAAATGTTTTGCGATGGTATCACTGACGATGATCCCGCCAAGGGGGATGTAACCCGAAGTTAATCCTTTGGCCATACAAATGATATCGGGTTCCACACCATGGTGTTCGATGCCAAACCACTTTCCGGTTCTGCCAAAACCGCTCATCACTTCATCATCAATAGTTAGAATTCCGTATTTATCTGTAATTGCTTTAACCTTTTTCCAGTATCCGGGAGGGTATTTTATGCAGCCTGACGATCCGGATTCACCTTCCAGAATAATTGCTGCAATGCTATCCGGATTTTCCAGTTGGATAATTCTTTCGAGTTGATCGGTAGCTTTTTCAGTACACTCTTCAGGTGTTTTGCTTCCCCACGGGCAACGGTAAAAATAGGGATTTTCGATATGAATAATATTCGGCATTCCCTGGCTGTCCACAGGAAATTTCCTGGGGTCACCACCCGCAGAAATGGAAGCATAGGTAGCACCATGATAGGATCTGTAAAGCGCAATGATCTTATGCCTCCCGGTATATACCCTGGCCAGTTTAATTGCATTTTCGATGGCATCGGCTCCACCCAGGGTAAAAAATGTTTTATTTAGATTGCCCGGTGCAATTTGTGCCAGCTTCTTACCAAGTTCACCGCGAACCTTTGTAATCATCCCGGGATAAACATAGCTCACCTCTTTCATTTGTTTTGCAACGGCTTCAGCAATGGCCGGGTGACCATGCCCGATATTTACATTCATGAGCTGTGACGAAAAATCGATGTATCTTTTTCCATCCCTGTCGTAAACATAAACACCCTCGGCCCGCTCTACGTTAATTGGGTTTTGCCCAGCCTGTTTCGACCATGAAAAAAGTGTGTAGTCGAGGTTGTTTGTTAAAATTTCACTTTTATTGATAGGTTCATTTTCCATCTTTAATTTTTATGTTTGGGTGTTAGGTGCATGTTATACTATTTCAATGCTATCTTTACTTATCTCCTTTATAAAGTCATCCCCTTCTTTATAATATATAGTTGGATAAGGATGTGTCTCAATAATTGGATATTTTATATTAATCTTGGAATACAGTTTCAAGTTTTCAAAAATATTGTCGCCAAATTGGTCCGAAATAAGTAATAAATCAATATCCGACCAGTCATGCGTTTGGTTTTTTGCGGCAGAACCAAACAATAATACTTTGTGAAAACGCAAACCATTTAATTGACAATCAAATACAAAGGATTTAGCTGTTTTTATTGCAATTTCTCTTGTAACCATAATTTTAATAGATTTGTGCTATTTAACATTGATGTGGTAAATTGCTCATTACAGATATTATGCATTTTTGTCAAATAATCAGGGTATCTACCTTCTAGTTGAAATCTACTTAAGCTAAGTATAAATTCACTCCTATCATCTGTTAATTCTATTGGGGTGGTAGAAAGTAAATGAATTAAATTGTGAGTCCTAGGTGGTACATTCTCTTGGTTATGTTTAATCCACAGTGATTTACAAAGTTTCTCTATCACAAGATGAGCAAAAAATAAGGATTGCAAATACTTACGGCCGTTAAATAATGTTTCTACAGCAGTCCAATCGTCATTAGCCTGCTCAATCCAAAAATTAATATGATCCTGTTTTGTCATCACTATTTCAAAGGTATTATTATTTTGGCATATCTTAAGCCTGTGTAAATATTCTCATTCGAATAATCCTATTTATTATTGTAGGATCAGTACCCTAACTCATCCAG
>JABMQA010000165.1 GCA_013203545.1 Bacteroidota bacterium | reverse complement strand
TATTTCTCATGAACACAAAAACGAAATATCTAACATAATAACTGATAGGGATGTAAAGATATCTTCTATTACCGCTGAGAGGGATGAAAAATCAAAGGAAGCTTACGTTTGGAAGTCATCAATAAAAGAAAAAAGTAAGGGATTTCCAACTCTAGTTTCAACCATCCAAGAATATGAAGCTTTGTTGGATGAAGACATATTCAATCACTTGAGAGACAAGAAACATCCCGCAATAAAGTCTTCCGAAATCGTAAAAGAACAATCAAGAAAACGTAGAAATGCTGAACGCGAAGCCAGAATAACACGATCCCAAATCGAATACTATGAAAATATGGCTCCATTTTTAGTTGACCTAAAAGACGATGATTATGAGGATGACAAAGTTGATTTCGCATATGAGTATACTGAAGAAGAAAAACAAGACCCGGTTGTTAAATATCTTACCAAAGATGAATATAGATCACTCAGCTCAACCGAAAGAAACCAGTTGGCATTAGACCGTTATTGGGAACGACCGAAATCAAAATCACATATAGGAAGAGTTTATGAGAGATATATTGGTTATCTCTTTGAGACGAAAGGGTGGTCCGTCGAATATGAGGGAATATTTAAAGGATTTGAAGATCTTGGCAGAGATTTAATTTGCACAAAAGACAAATGTGTAATTATTGTTCAATGTAAATATTGGTCGAAATTTAAAACCATTTACGAAAAACATATTTTCCAATTTTTTGGAACCGTGTTCCAATATAAGCAAGAAGCTAATAATTCGTCTATTATTGGATATTTTTATACATCAACTGAAGTGTCAGAATTAGCACGAAACTTTGCCAGAGAACTTGGAATCATACTTAAAGAAAATATTGCATTTGATCGTTTATACCCCTGTATTAAATGCAATATTAACACCTCAACGAAAGAAAAGATTTATCACTTACCATTCGATCAGCAGTACGACAGAACAAAGATTGTCAATCCCGGTGAAATGTATTGCAAAACTGTTTCTGAGGCAGAGAGCAATGGATTCAGGAGAGCATTACGATGGAGAGGAATTTAATTGGGATAAATAAAGCTGTCCGGTACTTTTTAATATCTTTTTTGCATTTTTTTGAGCATTTTTAAGGCTAAAATATATTTAACCTAATTCGCCAAACGACTCTCCAGCCTCTTTATCTCCCGCCGAATTCCAACCCGTTGAACCATCACCCAAGCAAAAACTTTCAAAAAACCAATACTCAACCAGCTACAAACAAAGATCGCCGCATACATAATCTGGTATTGAACCTGCTCCGCCCGAAAAAATCCGATAACGCTGATAACCAGTGGTACCAGAAATATAAAAAACCACACAAAAACACCAACCATAACCCAACGCATCCGCTTTCCAAAAAAATCTCTTAACATCGAACTATAAGTATCTTCTTTCGACTCATCAAATTCCATAGGACTCTCGCAATTCATTTTTTCCGGTTCATTATTCATTATATCTAATCTCCTATTCAAATAAGGGCGTCCTGGCCCATAAATCAAATATAATCCCAAGTACCAGGAAAAACCAAATCCCAACATTGATAAAATGATAGTAATCCTCATGATAGATCGTCTTGGTTAACCCCAGGGCTTCTAATTTCTCTCCTTCATTAAATCCAAAATATAGACCGGTTTTTCCGTGACGAATAAGAATAACTTTCCGCATGTAAAATAAAATATTTACCGACATAATACAGATCACCCAAACATAATCTTTCCAACCTACCTCCATTTCATTATCACCAGCCCTTCTGGCATCTTGATCGTCCCGCGCCCTATCCTCGTCAAGAAAATAGGAACCTTTTTTCCATAATACTGAATCACATTTAACCTTTTAATTTTGTCGCTTTTTATCCGTAGGATGGATTCTCAATCCATGCGTTATCTAATTTGTCATTATCAACTGTCTCCTGCCTCCTGCTTACTTTTTCCTTCTTCAATCCAACATCCAAAATTTTCTTCTTATCTCCCGCCTCTATCGCTCTACCTATCATTCCAAATATAACCAACATCAAATTCACCCTGCCATAATTTAAAACGGGTCGCCAAGCGACACCTTAATTTAGAATTTGGAATTTAGAATTCCCTTATCCCTTTCTTTAAAACCACCCTGGGACGCCTCGAACAACGAGGCCGTCTCCCGGGGTATTCACAGAAAACAAGTCCATAATTTATTCATGTTTTCGATCATGGTTGCACGGCAACACCGGCTTCTTCTATCTTCTAGCTTCCAGCTTCTAACTTCTAAAAAATCGGGACGGCAGCCCGGCTTACACTCCGTTCCTGCCGCCCCCAGGTTGTGGTCGAACCTAAAACATCAAGAGCAATCAAACTCTATCGTTTTTCAATTTGTTGCATGGTTTGCCCCCCCGTCAAAATGCGGTAAAAACTAGCATTTTTGCGGTAAAAACCATGACTTTTTGTGCCTTTAACACTCCTTTTCGCGCCTTTTTTTGACGATTTTTTCACTTTCTTTAAGAATTTTTACTTTTTAGCGTTTTTTAACGCCTTCACTAATACATAGAGCAATCCCCATGCCAATCCGGCTAAAATCAATGTAACTAACTATATAATAAAGCCTTACAACCATTTATCCCCCATGGCAATCCCCAAAAAACATGACACTTTTTCTCACATACATAGTGAAATTTATCAGTTTTTCCTTCCCTTCCCCCCCAAAATCATTAAAATAAAGACTTACGAACATTCTGTAGTTTCAAAATATTCATAACTGTCTAATCAACAGACATTTAAGAGGTAACCATGCCGAAAAGAATCATCATCCTGGATACCCCCGAAAAGAACCTGGAACCTCTAGGAGACGCCTTCACCCAAGCCTCCGATGATCAGTGTGCCATAACGTATATCCATTCAGCACAAAGTCTTATGACAAAACTCCGCACAGGCCTCCCCTGGGACCTCCTCATCCTCGACGGAACTCTCGGCGATGGCCAAAAAGAAGGCCTAAAACTACTAACCAACATAAGAAATATATACCCAGAACTACCAATTGTAGTAGTTGCCGAGCAAGGAAACGTAGATATAGTACATCAAGCCATCCAGGCCGGCGCCAACGACTTTCTCGTCAGATCCGGAAAACTAGTCGATCGCGTCGCCACTCTCCTAAAAAAGGTAAAACCCCACCTCACCCTGATCGATCGCAATCGTATGTTACTGGAACAAAACATGTTACTGCAAGAAGCCGCCGTGCAGCGGTTCCAGATCGTGGGTGAATCGCCGCAAATTATGGAGATTTTCGATAAGATCGAAAAGGTAGCGAAAATCCCTCGGCCCGTGCTGATCACCGGCGAACGCGGAACCGGTAAAGAGTTGGTGGCAAGGGGGATACATCAAGCCGCCGGCGATGGAACCCGTCCCATGGTGGTGGTGAAC
>JABMQA010000164.1 GCA_013203545.1 Bacteroidota bacterium | reverse complement strand
TTTTATCATTAAATTAATTATCTTTCTCCGGAACCACAACCTGCGCTTTCATTTTCAACACCTTGGTATTGGGAATCGTATTGGTTAGCACCGTAACTGTTTTGTTTTGAAATCCCCGCCTGTTATCACTATCAAATGTAACTTTAATTACACCATGTGCACCGGGTTTTACCGGTTCACGGGTGAAGTCAGGTACCGTACAACCACAACTGGATGAAACATTGGTAATAATCAAATCGGCATTACCTGTATTCTGGAATTTATAGGCATAAGTCACCTTTTCACCCTGGATAACCCTGCCAAAATCATGGTAATCCGTATCAAATATTACTGCGGGTGCATGTGAAGCATCCTCCCGCCCGGATGCTGTTTTAGGATTTTTTACCAGATCGGCCGGTAATTTATCGCCATCACTACTCCATAAATTACATGCTGTGAATAGAATGGAAAATAAAAACAGGTACAGGAAAAATATTTTGCTACGCATTATGCCCTTAATTTTAAGCCGCAAAAGTAATGAAAAATCATTGACTTTTTCATTACTTTTGTCCGCCTGACATATTATCGAAAAATGAGAATCTACCTTGTGGGTTATATGGGTGCCGGAAAGTCGACAATCGGGAAGAGCCTGGCCAGAATTATTAATTTTTCAAACATCGATCTTGATGTTGTTTTCGAAACAACGTACAAAATCTCCATCATGGATTTTTTCAAAAAGTATGATGAAAGTGCTTTCAGGTCGATTGAACATCAGCTTCTGAAAAATACCTTTGACCTTGAAAACCATATCATTTCAACAGGAGGTGGTACGCCTTGTTTTTACAATAACATGGAATTGATTAACCGGAACGGTATCTCGGTGTATGTTAAAATGCATCCCAAATCACTCTACACCAGGCTATCGAACTCCAGACGGGAAAGGCCCATCACTGCAGAACTAGATGATGAGAAGCTGATGGAAAGGATTAACAGCGACCTAATAGTCAGGGAACAATTTTACAATACAGCACAATTTCAGATAAAGGGGGAAGACATCAACCTGCAATCGTTCGCCGAAATACTCTGGCCGCATCTGCACCCTTCCTGAATCAATGCAGGTTTACAACAACTTGAAAAATGGACTATTAAGGAAGCAGATAAATGTATTTAAAATGAAACGAAAAGTAGCAATATTATTACTTCTGGCCATTAACCTTACAATTTTTGGACAGCACAGTATTGGATTTAAGTTAAATGGTGGACTATCACGAATTTCCAATTCTTTTGACCCGGATGATGCAACCCTTACTGTTCAATCTGCCCTTTCCGGACAAGGAGGTATTTTTTATACCCTGCAAATCGGTGATAAATTTGTAATTGGGACTGAATTACTGTTTATCCAAATCGAAGGAAGGTATAAACTTGAAGCGGAATTAATGGATATTTCCGGTAATAATGTTGGGCACAGTACGCTTGATACCTACAATCACATTTCCTACCTGGGTTTACCGGTTTATTGTGGAATAAGAATCAAGAAATTGACTATTCATGCTGGTTTCCAGGTTGCGTATGCCCTGGCAAGCGGTGGGCGTTATAAAGATCAGGTTACAATCAATGGAGAGACTACAATTTCGGAAAATACAAGTAACAAACTAAACATAGATGACTTCGATTTTGGCCCGAGGCTCGGACTTGTATTCCATTTAAATGAAAGGTTGGCAATTGATGGGGTATTTTATTATGGGATTAATAATATCACCGGTAATTCTGATATCGAAAACTTTATGTCACGTAAAGTCCGACAGCTATCGATTGGGCTTAGATATGTTTTATTTTAAAGAGATATTTAGGTTGGGCTCTTCAGTCTTCTCCCGATAGCTATCGGGATCAGTCTTCAGTCGGCAGTCTTCAGTCTTCAGTCCGCAGTCTTCTCTCCCATCCTTTCTGACCAACAACACCACATTCTCCACATGATGTGTTTGTGGGAACATATCCACAGGCTGAATCTTTTCAATTTTATAATGATCGGCCATTAAAGCGATATCGCGGGCCTGTGTAGCCGGGTTGCAGCTCACATAAATAATTTTTTCAGGCAGGGCGGTCACCAGTTGCCGGATCACCTTTTGATGCATTCCGGCGCGTGGCGGATCGGTGATTACCACATCGGGTTTACCGTTTGCTTCGAAAAATGCTTCATCAAGGGTATGGGCAATATCGCCGACAAAAAACCTGGTGTTTTCGATACCATTTATGTGGGAATTCTCGTGTGCATCATCAATGGCTGATGGAATGTATTCGATGCCAATTGCTTTTTTAACCGAAGCGGCAATATAGTTGGTAATGGTTCCTGTTCCGCAATAAAGGTCGTAAACCACCTCATCACCTTTGAAATCTGCGAAATCCTGCGCCACCTGGTACAGTTTTTCAGCCTGCCGCGAATTGGTCTGGTAAAATGACAAGGGGCCAACCTTAAATTTAAGATCGTCCATACTTTCGTTGATGTATGGATTGCCTTTGTAAAGCTTCAATTCGAGGTCGTTAATCACATCATTCCATTTGGTGTTTACCACAAAAAAGAGCGAATTTGTTGTTGGGAACCGTTTGGTGATGAATGTAAGCACATCCGCTATCTGATCTTTCAAGTCCTCTGCAAAAACGACGATAATCATTACTTCTCCGGTTGAAGAAGTGCGGATGATCAGGTTTCTCATGAACCCTTCGTGGATTTTCGTGTTGTAAAAGGTGTAGTTCTTTTCAAGGCAAAAATCCCTGACCGCCAGGCGGATTTCGTTGGATGGATCCGGTTGCAGGTAGCAATTGTTGAGATCGACTATCCTGTCGAACATCCCGGGCAGGTGTAACCCGAGACCGTTCATGTTTTCTTCACCGGAATCCATATTTTCGTTTGAAACCAGCCACTTTCTATCCGAAAAGGTAAACTCCAGTTTGTTCCTGTAAAAGTATTGTTCATCAGATGGAAGGATGGATCTCAGACCTGTAATATCAAGTTTACCAATTCTTTCAAAATTATCCACAACCTGCTTTTGTTTGTATGACAATTGGTCTTCGTATGACATATTCTGCCATTTACATCCCCCACACAAAGCAAAGTGCTCGCATTTTGGCTCAACCCTTCTGTCGGAATAGCGGTGGAATTTCACCGCCTTACCCTCCAAAAATGATTTCTTTTTCCTCACAACCTTAATATCCACCACATCACCCGGAACAACAAAAGGCACAAAAACCACCTGGTTGTCAACACGTGCTATCGCTTTTCCCTCCGAACCTGCATCCAAAATTTCAACCTGTTCAAAAAGGGGAAATATTTTTCTTGTCCTCGCCATATCTGTATTTTTTAAATTAGTGTCTAAAGTGCCTAAAGTGTCTAAAGTGCATAGAGTGCCTAGAGTTTTGCTTACTCTCAACTTTAGGCACTCCCAACTTTAGCTCACTTTAGGCACT
>JABMQA010000163.1 GCA_013203545.1 Bacteroidota bacterium | reverse complement strand
GAAAAATGTCAGGTAAAGATCAAGACCAAAAAAGGCGAAGAGCATATTGAAGCTGACATCGTATTATCAGCGGTTGGTATAGCTACAAATCTTGAAGGCATCGGGCTGGAAGATGTCGGAATTGCTACTGATAATGGCAAGGTGGTGGTTGATGATTATTACAAAACCAACGTTGATGGTTATTATGCCATCGGCGATATTGTTCATGGCCCTGCGCTGGCACATATGGCCTCACATGAAGGAATAACCTGTGTTGAAAAGATTGCAGGACTAAACCCCCATGCCATTGATTACGGGAATGTTCCGGGGTGCACCTATACGGTACCGGAAGTAGCTTCTGTGGGAATGACCGAAAAACAAGCCAAAGAAGCCGGATACGAAATCAAAGTGGGAAAGTTCCCGTTTTCTGCATCCGGAAAGGCCAGTGCTGCCGGAAATAAGGAAGGATTTGTAAAGGTTATCTTTGATGCAAAATACGGAGAATGGTTGGGAGCTCACATGATTGGTGACAACGTTACTGAATTGATTGCCGAAGTGGTTGTTGCCCGTAAGCTGGAGACTACCGGAGAAGAGATTATCAAAACAATACATCCCCACCCTACTATGTCGGAAGCCGTGATGGAAGCAGCAGCAGCAGCATATGGTGAGGTGATCCATTTGTAAGGGGCTTTTTTTTCATAGCTCACATATTTTGGTTATGACACGGAGCGTCCTGCCCCGTGTTTTTTTTGTACATCATTTTTTTGATATTGAAAATAAATACAATTTGCCGGGGTAAAACTACTGTCATCGATAGAATTGAATGAACCAATTAACGATAATGAGCCATTTCAGCATGAGTTTATGGGTAACATTAATTTACGCGGGAAATTGGAATCGACAGAAATGATTTCCGTCACGCTGAAAAACATTAAGCATTGAATTTTTTTTCGTATTTTCTAAAAAAATGTTAATTTTACAATCTTGATGTGAATTAAAACCAAATTTTCGATGAATAAAGGAGTTGAAAAAGTTAAAGTACTACTGGCCGAGGACGACAAAAACCTGGGCAGTGTGTTAAAATCCTATTTAGAGGTTAAAGGCTATGAAACCACATTATGCATCAACGGGCAGGAAGCCTATAATGCCTACGAAAAAGGCGGATACAGTTTTTGTATTGTTGACGTAATGATGCCTGTAAAGGATGGGTTTACCCTTGTAAAGGAAATCAGGGAAAAGGACAAGTCGATCCCGGTTTTGTTTCTTACTGCAAAGTCGATGCAGGAAGATAAGCTGAAAGGGTTTTCGGTAGGTGCGGATGATTATCTTACAAAACCATTCAGCATGGAAGAACTTCTGGTTAGGATGCAGGCCATCCTCAGAAGATCCAGTGAAAAGAAAGCCGGTGAGATAAAGAACAATGTTTTTAAAATCGGTGAGTACATTTTCGATTTCAACAGGCAACTGCTGAAATTCACTGACAAAGAGCAAAAGCTTACTTCTAAAGAAGCGGCCTTATTACGGCTGCTTGCTATGAATCTTAATGAAGTTCTTGACAGAAGTTATGCGCTAAAGGAGATTTGGAATGACGATAGCTATTTCAATGCCAGGAGCATGGATGTTTATATTACCAAACTGCGGAAATTTCTAAAACTGGATCCAAACGTTGAGCTGATCAATGTGCATGGCATTGGTTTTAAACTGGTAACCAATACTTAGATTTATATGATCAAAAAAAAAGAGAATTTCCTGCGAAATTCTCTTTTTTTTTGTTTACAATATCTGGCTTATGAGCCAAGCGCAAAGCGATAAAACTTAGAAACAGTAAGACCTTTATCCGATTGCTTTAAATATTCACCAACCGTAATTTTACTATCTTTCACAAATTCCTGGTTCAGTAATGTATTTTCCTTGAAAAATTTCCCCAAACGACCCTGGGCAATTTTTTCAAGCATTTGCTCGGGTTTGCCCTCTTTGCGAGCCAACTCCTTACCAATTTCAAGTTCTTTATCAATCACGTCCTGCGTAACATCACCTTTATCAATTGCAATAGGGTTCATTGCAGCGATCTGCATTGCGACATCATGTCCTTTAACCATCACCTCTTCAACACCATCCATGCTAAGGCCGACCAATGTTCCGATTTTATTTCCCAGGTGGTTGTAAGCAGAAACAACCGGTGCCTCAATATAGGCAAATGAATCAAACTCCATTTTTTCCCCTGTCTTACCAATCAAGTCGTTCAATTTCTGTTCTACAGTAACATCGTCAATTGAAAGTGCTTTCACAGTCTCGATATCGGTAGCCCTATTTTCCAATGCCACATTGGCAAGATTGGTAACGAATTTAACAAACTCGTCGCCTTTTCCAACAAAATCTGTTTCACAATTTACCATAACAACAACACCAAAAGTATTATCGTCGGATGTTTTTGCGATAACATAACCCTCTGTTGCATCCTTGTCAGCTCTTTTAGCTGCAACTTTAGCACCTTTTTTTCGTAAGATTTCGATGGCCTTTTCAGAATCACCTTCAGCTTCCTGAAGCGCTCTTTTACAATCCATCATACCAGCTCCGGTTTGTCTTCGGAGTTTTGCAACGTCAGCAGCAGTAATGTTTGCCATTTTTAAAATATTTTAAATTTAACAGTTCGATTTTCTGATAATAAAAAAGAGATTCAGAATACCATTTCATCATCTCTTTTTTAGATTTTTATTTCAATTATCTGAGATTACTTTTTCCTAATAGTGGTTCCCTTGCGAGGTCTTCTCTCCCTCTCTTCCTTAACTTCAACCTTTTTCACCGATTTTACTTCATCGGCATTTTTACTGTCGTCACTATCTCCTTCAAGTGCGGCTTCCAGTTCTTGCTTGGAGGCTGTTTTCTTTATTCTGGCGGCTTCCTCACGCTCCTCATCTTCTTCCCTAATGCGTTTGTCCTTGTCCACTTTTCTTTCCATCAATCCTTCCTCGATGGCCTTAACCATAATTTCCACAATAACGGAAATCGATTTTGAAGCGTCATCATTGGCCGGTATGGGGAAATCAACCTGCTTGGGGTCTGAATTGGTATCAACGATGGCAAAAGTTGGAATGTTAAGCTTTTTGGCCTCGGCAACAGCAATATGTTCTTTCAGGATATCAACAATAAAGAGTGCAGATGGCAAACGGTTCAAATCGGCAATGCTTCCGAGTTGCTTCTCCAGTTTGGCACGTTCGCGAACAATTTGCAATCTTTCCCGCTTTGAGATATTTGTGAAAGTCTGATCGGTCATCATTTTGTCGATCTGCGCCATTTTTCGAACAGCTTTACGGATGGTAGCAAAATTTGTAAGCATACCTCCTGGCCACCTTTCAGTAACATAAGGCATACCCACTCTTTTCATCTTCTCAGCAACTATCTCCTTTGCCTGCTTTTTTGTGGCGACGAACAGGATTTTTTTTCCTGACCGTGTTATTTGCTTCATTGCTGAAGCTGCCTCTTCAATTTTTGCAGCAGTTTTGTACAGATCAATGATGTGGATTCCGTTGCGCTCCATAAAGATATAGGGAGCCATGTTGGGGTTCCATTTTCTTTTGAGGTGACCAAAGTGTACACCAGCATCAAGTAATTCTTCGAAATTTGTTCTTGGCATTTAATTTAAATTTTATGTTTACGTTCCGATTAAAGCAACCAACGAGTAGCCCAGTATAATACTGAAGTCTTGCTGGTTTGGATACTAAACACGCTTAATATCCGGATATTAACGCTTGCTGAATTGGAATTTTTTACGGGCTTTCTTTTGTCCGGGCTTCTTACGCTCAACCATTCTTGGATCCCTGCGTAATAAACCAAGTGCCTTGAGTGCCGGCCGGTATTCAGGGTCGATCTGAATGAGTGCCCTCGAAATGCCCAGTCTGAGCGCTTCGGCCTGACCGTTGATTCCTCCACCATCCAATAATGCAACCACATCGTACTTATCAACATTATCAGTTAATGTAAACGGTTGTCGTACTACATATTGGAGTGTAGCAAGTGGAAAATATTTTTTGTAATCCTTTTTATTAACAATGATGGTACCATCACCTGGTTTAAGGTAAACTCTGGCAACAGCGGTTTTTCTTCTGCCTAACGCGTTAATAACTTCCATCTTCTATTTTATTTCTTTGAGATTAATCTTTTCGGGTTTCTGTGCTTCCTGATTGTGCTCCGGACCTGCATATACGTACAGGTTACGATACAATTGACTTCCCAGTCTGTTCTTTGGCAGCATCCCTTTAATGGCTTTTTCAACCAGATCCGTTGGCTTCTTGGTCAAAATCTGCCTGGCAGATAATACAGTTTGGCCGCCAGGATATTGTGAATGACGAAAATATTTCTTATCTTCAAGCTTATTTCCGGTAAGTCGTACTTTCTCTGCATTGATCACAACTACATTGTCCCCACAATCCACATGTGGTGTGAAATTTGGCTTCAGTTTCCCTCTTAATAACTTTGCAGCATGTGAGGCCAATCTGCCCAGAATTTCATTTTCAGCATCAATAAGTACCCATTTCTTTGTCACGGTCTCCTTATTGGCACTAACTGTTTTATAACTTAAGGTATCCATTTATTTATCAGTTGTTTCTGTTCAAAATCCTTAACCCTCCCAAAAATGGGGCTGCAAAAGTAGAATTAATATTTTAGATAAACAAATTATCTGATAATAAAAAAACAACCCCAATTTATGCCGGACAGGACAAACACATGGTGTGTGTGTAAACCACGAATCAGGGCCTGTTTATTATCTGCAAATTCCGTTGATAAATTGAAAATTAAATCCCCGGCTTTCTGGACGGGCACTTTTAGACAAAAGCAACAGGTTTTGATTTGAATAATATGGATGTGATCAATTCAATTAGAAATCCATAAATCAATCCCATTACCACAGTTCCGATGGCAATATTCATGTCGTGCATTACAGGTATTGCCATTGGGATGCTGGCTATAACACCGAGAACCATTCCATGTAGCCACCATTGCATACGCAATGCACTGATGCCGATCATAAATCCAAGCATGGCACGTCCTAAGACGATGGACAATTTAACCATTGGCTCAAGTGTAGATTCAGAATCAGGGTTGGACGAAGCCAGTCCTAGGCAGACAAACCCAAATAAAATACCGCATAATGTAGCGATGATAACCCGTTTTGATGTAAGCATAAAACCTCCTTTTAAGTGAATGAATGAATAAGCATTTTGAAAAATAAAGACAAAAATAGCATTTCAACTTTAATTGGTTTCCATTTAAGTTAATTACATTACTTTAGTGAAAATATTTTAGTATATATTAGCGCCCCGGTTTAGGAAAGGATACTGATCAAAAATATGGCCTTAAAAATCAATGCAGTAATTGTGGAAGATGAACCGCATGCCTCGGAACATCTTCAATCGCTAATTCATGCGTTTTGCGAAAACATTCATATTATTGGCACCGCTGATAATGTAAAAAAGGGCTATGCCACTATTACAGATCTAAATCCGGATGTTGTATTCCTTGATATTGAAATGCCCGATGGAACCGGGTTTGATTTGTTGAAAAAATTCGATAAGGTTAATTTCTTTACCATATTTACCACCGCCTACTCCAGGTATGCCATTCAGGCCTTTAAATACAGTGCCATTAGCTTTTTATTAAAACCCATTGATCCCGAAGAATTAATAGATGCAGTAATCAAAGCCGGTCAGGAATTGAAACGTACCGACTTCGAAGATCAAATGATGGCTTTGTTTTTTAATCTTCAGGGGATTGAAAAACAAGCCGAACGATCGAGAAAGGTCGTACTCTCAACAAACTCAAGCCTACACGTCATCAATTCGGATGAAATTGTAATGTGCCAGTCGGATAAAAACCACACCCAGTTTTTTATGTTGGACGGACGTATAATAATAATATCGAAAACCATTAAGGAATTTGATGACCTTTTTAATGAAGAGGGCTTTTTCAGGCCCCACAAGCAATACCTTATCAACATCAACCACATTAAGAAATTTGAGAAATCAATCAATTGTGAAGTGACACTTACCGGTGGTTTAATTGCACCTGTATCCGTAAGAAAAAAAGAACAACTCATCAACCTGCTTATCGAGATGAATAAATCAGGAAAACGAAGGGATATTTAAAATATCTTTGTGATCTGATAAAAATTGTATCCATTGAACCTTAAACTTTCAGCATACCGTCACTTTTTCTTTGGAGCACTATTGATATTTTTGTGTGCATATACCGGTTCTGCCCAAAAAAAAACAAAAATAAAACTCATTCAGGCCGACCAGCTTGTCGGTGATCAATCATCGGGTGATGATCTGAATATTTTTGTGGGGAACGTAATTTTTGAGCACGACAGCGCATTTCTTTACTGCGACAGCGCCGTTTACAACAGCAGACGAAATAACCTTGATGCATTCGGAAATGTTCACATTCTGTTAAGTGATACCCTGAGTCTTTACGGTGATGTGCTAAATTATTCGGGTAATACAAGAATTGTAACTGTTACCGGCAATGTTAAACTCGTTGATAATGATGCCACCCTTATCACCGACCGGATGGTTTATAAACGAACCACCAAAATTGCCTATTACACCACCGGTGGAAAAATCATTAGTGAAGAGAATGAACTGGTCAGCGAAAGGGGATACTATTACACCTTGCTAAAAGAGGTCTATTTTAAAAATGATGTGTTTTTAACCAATCCCGATTATATTGTAAAATCGGATAGCCTGATGTACAACACATCCACTGAAATCGCATACATTTCGGGGCCTACCACCATTTGGGGTGATGATGAATTCCTTTATGCAGAGGATGGTTGGTACGATACCAGGAATGACCGGTCGAAGCTCACGAGAAACTCCTACATGACCTACAAAGAGCAGTACCTGGCAGGTGACACCATTTTTTATGACAAACTTAACGATGCCGGGGCAGCATACGGAAATATATTAATCAGGGATACCGTAAAAAATATAATCGTAACCGGGAATTTCGCCGATTACCGGCGGGCAGGCGGATATGCCTTCGCAACCGATAGTGCGGTAGCCGTTCTCATTGATAAGCGCGACAGCCTTTTTCTGCATGCCGACACCCTCCGGATTGCATTCGACAGCCTGCAGGAGCCTGAAAAATTACTGGCTTTTTACAAATCCAAATTTTTTAAAAAAGACCTCCAGGGAATGTGCGATTCGCTGGTTTACAATTTCAGGGATTCTACTATTACCATGTACAATAAACCGGCGTTATGGACCCAGGATAACCAGCTGACTGCGGAAGTGATTACAATTTACAGTTCCGGCCAGAAAGTTGATTCGATGCATCTGGTAAATTCGGCATTTATCATTTCGATCGATAAATACAATCCGGACAAATTTAACCAGATCAAGGGGAAAAATATGACCGGTTACTTTAAGGACAACGAATTGTACAAAATTGCTGTTGACGGAAACAGCGAGACCATCTATTTTGTACGGGAGGAGGATGGTTCGATGATTGGCATAAATAAGGCTGCATCGAGCAATATGGAGATCAGGATCAGTAAGCGACAGATCAAGGATATCGTTTACAGGGACCAGCCTGACGCCACCTTATATAATGAAAAAGAGTTCCCGGTTCAGGAACTTCTACTTAGAGATTTCAAATGGCTTGGCTCAAACCGGCCTGAAAAAAAGAATGACATTTTTATTTGGGATATCGGAGATAAACCACTGAAGTAATATAATCTCCCACAGTGCAAAAGAAGTAATAAAATGCCCATTGAAAATCACAATATCAGGGAATTAAATACCGAAGAGCTTACCAATATCCTTCGCAATTATCACGGTTTTTCTTCTGAAGAAGTCCATGCTGTTTACCAGGAATTGGATGCCAGGGGTGAATTGAAAGCTGTACTAAATGAACTCAGGGAAGAAATGAGTTCTGCAAAAACACAGTCAGAATCCGGGCATCCTGAAAAAGAACCTGTAGATTTCAACCCATCCAACAAAATTACCCTTCGGATTGGCACAACCCAGCAAATGGTATTCGAGCAAAGGTTGTTGCAGGAAGGGATCCCATATTACCATACGGAGGGAAATGACTTTTTTGTTCCTGAAGTAAATTACTATTTTACTGATAAAGATTTCGTAAGGGCTGATTTGATTGAGATGGAAACACAATCATACGTTGATGAAATGCCCCGGGATCAAATGATAACCCATAAGAGTAAAATGGGGAATTCCCTGATTTGGATTATCGCTATCGTTGCAATATTCCTGCTGGCATCGTGGCTATTTAGTAAATAGTGAGGGGTGAAATATTTTGTCATTCGGGAAATTCACCAGTCATCAGAGAAATTCCATTTTGG
>JABMQA010000162.1 GCA_013203545.1 Bacteroidota bacterium | reverse complement strand
TCAGAATGACAAAGGTTTTTGTGGTTTTTTGGTGGTGAGGGGGTGGATGGCGGCGAAGCCGCCATCCACCCCCTCACCATAGAGCCTAAACGACTGTTGTTCTGAGCGAAACGAAGTGAATCGAAGAATCTATAGCCAGCTGCATTTATTTAACCGGACAGTAGTGATTTCAATGATTAACTGGTTGGGCAATGCGATGGGGAAGACATTTCTTATGTATTGAATTGGAGGGGAATTAATAAAATTGGCGGTTAATTTTCATATTTGAAATTCAATAATTTAATTGAAATGTGTGTTACATTATTTAGAAATCAATTTAGCAGTACCTTTGGATAATTGCAATTTTTACTTCAAAAAAAAATCCCGGTGAGTGATCACCGGGATTTATATTTGTTTTAATTTAGTATCAATAAATTACTTCACCTCTTCAAAGTCCACGTCGGTTACTTCCTCATCTTTTCCGCCACTTTGTTCACCGCCGGGTTGTTGTCCGCCGTTGCCGCCAGATTGTCCGCCGGGTTGTTGTTGGCCTGCACTGTACATTTCCTGGCTTGCCGCCTGGAATACTGTGTTCAGCTTTTGTGTGGCGGCGTCAACTGCAGGAATGTCTTCCTTCTTATGTGCTTCCCTTAGCTCTGTCAAAGCATCTTCGATTGGTTTTTTCTTCTCGGCCGGAATTTTATCCACATACTCTTTCAACTGTTTTTCAGTTTGAAAGATCATAGAATCGGCAGCATTAAGTTTATCGATCTTTTCTTTGGCCAGCTTGTCAGCATCTGCATTGGCTTCTGCTTCTGCTTTCATCTTCTTGATCTCTTCATCAGAAAGACCCGATGACGCTTCGATACGGATGCTCTGTGATTTTCCGGTACCTTTATCCTTGGCTGATACATTGAGAATGCCGTTGGCGTCGATATCAAAGGCTACTTCGATTTGTGGTACACCGCGTGATGCCGGTGGAATCCCGTCGAGGTGGAACCTTCCGATGGTTTTGTTATCCCTGGCCATCGAACGTTCGCCCTGCAGTACATGAATTTCAACTGATGGCTGGTTATCGGCAGCCGTTGAGAACACCTCCGATTTTTTTGTCGGAATAGTGGTATTTGATTCAATCAGCTTGGTCATTACACCACCAAGGGTTTCGATGCCCAGTGTAAGCGGGGTAACATCAAGCAACAATACATCTTTTACTTCACCGGTGAGAACACCACCCTGGATTGCAGCGCCAATGGCCACAACTTCATCTGCGTTAACTCCTTTTGAAGGCTCCTTTCCAAAGAAATCCTTAACTATTTGCTGGATCGCAGGGATACGTGTTGAACCACCTACCAGGATTACTTCGTCAACATCAGCGTTGGTCATACCGGCATCTTTCAATGCTTTACGACAGGGTTCGATGGTGGCCTGGATCAGATCGTGGGCCAGTTGCTCGAACTTTGCGCGCGAAAGTTTTCTTACAAGGTGTTGTGGAATACCATCGATTGGCATGATATAAGGCAGGTTGATCTCGGTTTCGCTTGAACTTGAAAGTTCGATCTTTGCCTTTTCGGCAGCTTCCTTAAGACGCTGCAGTGCCATCGGATCCCTTTTCAGATCAAGGTTATGGTCTTTTTTAAATTCATCAGCCAGCCAGTCGATGATCACCTGGTCGAAATCATCTCCGCCAAGGTGAGTATCGCCATTGGTTGATTTTACTTCAAAAACGCCATCGCCAAGTTCGAGAATGGAAATATCAAAGGTACCTCCTCCAAGGTCGAATACTGCTATTTTTACCTCTTCCTTTTTCTTGTCGAGCCCATATGCCAGCGCTGCGGCTGTTGGCTCATTGATGATCCTGCGAACGTTTAATCCTGCAATTTCACCGGCCTCTTTTGTAGCCTGACGCTGGGAATCACTAAAATATGCCGGAACGGTAATTACCGCATCGGTTACGGTTGTTCCCAGGTAATCTTCGGCAGTTTTCTTCATCTTTTGAAGTACCATGGCCGAAATTTCCTGTGGTGTATATTGACGGTCTTTTATTTTAATCCGTGTGGTATCGTTTTCGCCTTTAACAACTTTGTAGGAAACCCTGTTGATTTCTTTCTGAACCCTGTCGTAAGGTTCTCCCATAAAGCGTTTTATTGAATATACGGTTTGCGTCGGGTTGGTGATGGCCTGACGTTTTGCAGGGTCGCCAACTTTTCTTTCACCATTTTCGGTAAAAGCAACGATCGAAGGGGTTGTTCTCCTTCCTTCAGAATTAGGGATGACTACAGGTTCGTTACCTTCCATTACTGCAACGCAAGAGTTGGTTGTTCCCAGGTCGATTCCAATTATTTTTCCCATATTAAATTGCTCCTTTCTATATGTTAATTTTTTAAATTTTTCAATTGTGGCCAACCGTGGTCAATCATTGTGCCAAGGGGTGGGGATTTATAAACTGGTTAAGCATATTATTAGGTAACCCAAGCCGCGTTTTCAAGAACATAAAACTTTAAAAAGCAGTAAAAGAGGCAGATAACAAAAGGTTTCATGCATTGAAAATTGATAAAATGGATATGACAGGTGGGTATGTCAAAAAGGCAGGGTGGGGGAAATGACGAATGACGAATGTGGAATGACGAATGACGAATGACGAATGTGGAATGACGAATGTAGAATGAAGAATGTAGAATGACGAATGTGGAATGACGAAGGTAGAATGACGAATGTGGAATGACGAAGGTGGAATGACGAAGGTAGAATGACGAATGATGAATGTAGAATGGCGAATTTAGCATTTGGAATGATTGACGTGTTTAAAATATTGTCCAAAGGACTCTTAAGGAGAACAAGGATTTGTATAAACGAAATGGGTATTTTTAGGGTTAGGTGACCTGACAGAGTCGCCTCCCGATGGATATCGGGATTGTCAAAGTCAAAATCCAGGGATGAAATACCAGAGAGCATATTTACTAAAGTGAAACTGATATCAGAAATAACGGATAAAATGAAGGAGAAAGATCCCAGTAGGTTTGAATGTTTATCATTGGTGTCCGGTTGGTTTTTCTTCAAATAGCAAGAATTATTTTGATCTGACAATTCCTCTCTCCGGATTTTCAGGCCACCGGACATCATCCATTACATGCTACAATTCTCCAAAGGAGTCCTTTGGACAACATTCATTATTCAACATTCTTTTTTTGAATTTCGAATATCCAAAACCGAATATTGAATGTTGAAGTTAATCCCTCCGCCACCGATATCAATTTAAAATTTGTAATTCATCATTCAAAAATACCTTACTATTGATGCGAAGCAGTACAATCAAAAATCAAAAATCGTTAATCTGAAATCTGATATCAGACCAGGGATGTCAGATTTTTGACGTTTGATCTATCCCACGCACGACCCACTCACTCCTCCAAAGGAGTCCTTATCGGCTAACCACAACCTTACACTTCCCCTTTACCTGACCATGGCTGAAAATAGTGGCCACATACATCCCTGCCGGCCAGTCGCTTACATCGATTCGGGCAGCACACTGATAACGATATACCCTCTCCTCGTGTACCTTTTTACCCAACATATTATAAACTATCAGCGACGGTACTGTCCCCCCTCGAGGGGGGATCAAGGGGGGTGAAGCCGGAAGTATCTCAGTATTCTCAAACTCCAACAATACCTCTCCGGTATTTGACGGATTTGGGCTGGCTGTAATGCTGATTTTCTGCATATTTTCACGGTATTCCTCCAACGTAGGTATCTCGCCAATGCTGGTAATAATATCGCACCCCGCAAGATCAATTACACCCGACTCTATGGTGTGATCGCACAGACTGTCGTAAGTGTAATTGCCAGGGTATATGGTATCCTGTTCCAGATTTTCGTTGATTTTGTAAATATAGACATCCCGATTCAAATTATTATCAACCGAACTTGTTGCAATAACATATTTTCCATCAAAAGTTTTTATTAAATATCTTGTCCCATTTTTTATGCCATCTCGAATTTCATATTTTGAGATATTGCCAGCTATGTCGAAAATTATCTCACCTGTAATATTATCATCATTTCCTTGATAACAAAAGCCTGAAGCGGCAAGAAATAGACTATCATTAATGTTTTGAATATCGTAGAATGCGGTTTTCTCAATTTGGGGATCAAACATACTATTTGTAAATATAAAATTTTCAACTTCTTCACCTTTGTTGTTGTAGTACATTGCCCATGCATCATAGAATCCTGAGTGTTTATATATCCCAATGCCTAAAAATAAAGAGTCGTTGACAGCAATTGAAGTTAATGCTTTACCTAATAAAGAATCTGAAATCCCATATTCAATAACCCACTGTTCATTAAATTCGTCATCAATTCCAATATACATCGGTCTTTGATAAAAATGATTTGTGTCACCATTTGGATAAGGAGAATACACATAACCACTGATAATATACATATTATTCGTTATTTGGATGCGGTTTCCAAGGCGCATCCCAAAGTGAGGGTAATTTACTTTGGAGGCAAAAGACTTTTCCCATTTATATTCTCCATCATTTGAAAAACAAATCAGGAAGATCATATCATACTGTTCTTCATCTGGCATGTTTGCCAATGCCAATAGATCACCATTTTCTAAAAATAAAGCATCAATAAACGAGCCATATTCATAATCGTTTTGGTATAAAAGTTTACACCACTGTTTCTCGCCACATGCATTGAGTTTAATTACCAAAGGCCAAAAAGGTTCTATATCCTGTACCATTATTCCGAAAAGAAACAGGCTTCCAAGTTCATCGATCAAAGTTTTTTCTGTAATAATCTGATCCGAATATTCCCCAAGGACTTTATTCCACAAAACATTTCCATTGATATCAGTTTTGACCAACCAACCAAGATCATCATATTGTGCAGATATCAGGTAGCCCTTATCATAATGCTCAATAACTCTTCTACTCGATTCATAATGATTCAGTTGACCTATTGAATTCTCCCATTTCTGTGAATGAGCTATCATCGCCAAAAGCAACAAACACTGAACGATAAACAAGTTTTTCATCACAATGTAGTTTTAATAGGTCCCTGGTAAAAAGTTACCAGGGACCTAGTTTGAATTATTTTACGAGTGTAAATTTATGACTTTCAATTGAATTTCCGTCAATTCTTAATGTTGTAAAGTAAATCCCCAGATCCCAATTTTCGGTAATTATTGTTACTTGATCTTGTTTTCCATATGTTGATATACTAGTCACTGTTCTGCCTGTAACATCCTTAATTTCAATAATGCCGTCCGCATCTGATTCCAGATTGTATTCAATGATCACATATCCGGATGATGGATTGGGGTAAATGCTAAGCAGTTGCGGTGCTTTTGTATTTAACAACTCGTTATACTCGCCCATGGCTTCGGATGATTTAAATGGGTTTGGAAACAAGACCGGCTCCTGATAATCCATTTCACCTATCGACATCAGAATATTTCGGGCATAGGCCATTGCCGGGATGGCTCCTTCCAATGCCAAAACCTGTAATTCATTAACTTGGCTTTCAGACAGGGAATCAACAGGATTTCCGTTTGAGTACAAGTCGGATAATATGGTGTAAATATTCAGCATATTACTATGTTTTTGCTGATCGGCTTCACCAAGTAAAAATTGGCCGGGGATGTTATCCAGCATTTCCTCTCCTGATTCATATTCTCCCCTGCTAAAATATAACCATGCAAGAAGATAACTGCTTTTTAAAGAATTATCCTCCTGGTAAAGGACCATTATGCTATCTGAAGCTGCCTGTTGATCTCCCAGTTCCTCATTGAAATAGCGGACAATTGCATTCATTGCTTTTGTTTTTCTTATTTTAAACCCTGCGAGTTGCGATTCCAGTTCCTGTTTCATTGTCTGAATGCTGCGACCGGCAAGAATCTGTGCCTTCATATAGTCGGGCATGGGATCGAAACGATCATCCAGTTTGTCAATCAATACAAACGATTTAGCCGAATGCGGATTAGCAACCATTACATCGCGAACCATAGCATTGGGAAGCACGGTCTCCTGTTCAATGGTACTTTCAATCACTGTTTCAGATAAATTGGGCGATTCACTTAATAATTCGGTATATACTTCTACTGCTTCAGGAGGTGTACTGTTTTCTACTTCGGTTTTCAATATTTCGGTATCACCGCCATCGACCAGGTCAGTTAGTAAGGCTTCGGAGGTTTCAATCCCCGTTTGGGCTGAACTCATTTCGCTACGTTCTTCTTCTATACCACCACCACCGGTATTAATTCCTGACTCACAGGCTTCTTCAAAACTCCACTCCAAAGTTGTAGGTTGTCCTAAAGGCTGGACTGTAAAGGAGGTATAATCTTCGGGTTCAACATTTGGATCATATGAGTTAGTTGAATAATAATAGTCAAAATGATTAGCCTCGTTATTCAGGTCATCGAAGTCGGTGGAGGTGGTTTCGTAATGGAAGATATTTCCGGCCATGTCATCGATCGCGAGGGAAGGGGTGCCCTGATCACCAGCGATGCCTTCTCCTTTTGGTAGTTTGAGACCATCCCAAATAATCGTTTCATCAAATTGCGTATTGATGTAATTATTGCATTTCAATACCAGCCCCTGGGCAGGATTTATTGAATTCCGGTTTTCGCCCTGCACATTAATAGAATACTCAAGTCCGTAAAATTCGTTCAGGTAGATCTCGTTGGGATCACCGCCGGATTCGTTTACAATGATTCCAACACCGGTATGTGGTGTTTCATACATCGAGAAATAATTGTCTTCAACCCAGTAACGGGTTGATGCATCAAGGTAAAGTCCATAGCCACCCTCTGACAAAGTGGTATTGAGAGAGAATGCATTGGATGTAATCCTAGGCGATGTCATTCCAGCAATATATATTCCCCTGAAAACGTCATTAAAAAATGAATGACGCACATCGCAAAAATCGTTGGTATTGGATGATGTAGCATAAATACCGTAATGAAGATCATTGAACTCGCTATGATGCCAGGAGGTTTCAGAATATATTCCATCAACTGTGAAAATAGAATTAAAACTTTCGATACCCGTACCTGTATAATTCTGGTTGGTGCTGTTGCTAAAAGAACATTCTGTAAAGTCTATACGATGAACATCATCCAGTTTTACAAGTACAAAAGTACCCTCACCACTTATAGTTTTGGAATATTTGAAGGTGCAGGTAGTAAAATAACTCATGTTGTCGGCAATATAGCTGTAAGGATCGAACCATACGCAAATTCCATTGTTGAGAAACTCAGTATCATATGCAAATATGAGTCCGCCACCTTTTCCGGTGTATTCATCAGAGCCTACACGAACCGCCACTTCAGCATTTTCAATTTTTGAACCATCAGTAACGATTAGCCATCCCTGGTTAGAGGGTATTTGTGTGGCATTGGGGTTACCCCGGACTTCGATGCCTGCCCAGGAATTTTCATCCCAGAAACAATTGTTAAGTGATGACAGGGTAGAATTATCCAATACCAGTTTTGCCCCCTCTTCAATAATAATTTTGCTGTTTTCTCCAAATAATAAGAGTGATTCATTCTGTATTGTTAAAATCCACGGGGATTCGATGATTAAATCAGCTCCAAATGAAAGGCTTTGATTGTCCCATGTCAAATTATAGTCTATGATTTCATTATTTGGGAAATCTGTGGCATGTACGAAGGATCCATTTCCCTGTGGTTGAAGCTGGCAGATATTATCGCAGTTTGTAGCAGGAAGCACTTCGATGTAAGGATTTACCCCCTCATAAAAGCCCTCATTAAGCACTATCGAACTATTTGCATCCTGAAGGGTAACCGTAACGTTATCTTCAATGCATATGTAAGCTCCTGCTTCAACCTCAATTTTTCCGTTACCTTTAATCAAAATCTCAGACCCTGTACGCGCAACAAAATTCGAACCCTGTCTGATGATGAGTTTGGCGCCCGTTTCGATTTCCAGTATGGCATCATCCATGAGTTGTAAAGTGCTAATGTTTACCAATTCCATGGATGAGCCGGTGTCGATATGCAGAATTGATGCAGGTAAACAAACAAACATTGTAGGATCGGAGAAATATTTATCATCATTATAAATTTTTGGAACGTCAATCCTGGTGGCTGTCATACTCCAGTCCAGTTTAGTATTTGCCGAATCGGTAATATTCAGCGAATAATCGGCATTATGAGGGGGAGGTGAAAGAACGATCGAGTCGGCACACCACCTCCTGTCTTCAACAACGTCCACATCATCAAAATTAACATCCACTAATATACCCCCACTGGCATCCTGATCCAGTATTTCTACAGATACACCATTAAGGTAGATCTTACGTACATTTTTTTGTTCGTCATCCTCCGGTGAATCAAAACTGAGAAAACTCAACATTGTAGCCGTTGATGGATTTGTGCCAATACCAATTTTATTCTTTCCTGATAAAGTGAATGCATGTCGCGAGTGGCCAAAAGCATATAATTCATGGTAATAATTATTGCCTATTTTCTCAATAAAATTAATATTGCCCTCTTCCACAAGAATATGATTATCCGGATATTTATCAATCGGATAACAATCCTGGTCACCACCACCTGTGAAAGGGTTTTCTAATTCAGGATTAATGGTAAATGGTTCGTAATGATCAGTACTTACGCATTGGTTTTGAACCTCGACGCTATACAGCCTGTCGTAAAAACCTTCAGCCGTTACTGGTCGCATGTAATCACGATAGCCGGAAATAACCTCAGAAAAGTTTCCTTCAAGGGTATTTCTGTCAATTTGTAAATACATGTACAGCCCGGGAATACAAGGCTGTATGCATTGATTATTTTCTTCATATTGAAATTGGTCAAATTCATTGCTATTTATATTCTCACCATTATGATTTTCTATCCATAGCCATTGTTGGAAATCATTTTCCAGGTCCGGATTTGGCAACTTAATTCTAATTGCATCTCCGTTGGTAATAAAATCTCTCAAATAGTATATGCCGGCATCTGATAAAATGGTTGCATCCAAATCACCATCTACTTCTGCAGTATTATCCGAATTTCTCGCTGATGGATTATATTGATTACCTGAATTAAACCATCCCAGTCTCATCCTGTCCCAGCTGCTCCAGCATAAGAAAGAGGCATCATAAAGGCTCAAAGCCCCCCAGCCACCAACATAAGCCGCCCAGTATCCAACATCATCCTTGTATGTATGAAAGGCATTATGACCTAAAATCCAATGTGCATATTCATGTCGAGTGGTTTTGTCGGGAAAATGGTTATAAGCACCTACTTCAGTCCAACTATCTGCTGCATAGCCCAATAAACTATATCCACTGCTACAATAACCCGATCCAACTCCATCGAAATCAACACGATTCCTCCAAAATATCATTACCTGGTCTATTTCCGGCGGATGATCTTCACTTGGTGTAACTTTTTCCTCGAATTTCCTATTTACTGTCCAATTATCAAAATAGGATACGTCATTTAAATTATTTTGAGTATTAAAATTTCCATTCAACGAAGCATCTATTTCATCACATAATGCTGGAATATATTTCGTGTAGTTTCCATTCTCATCCAGTATTTCACTTTCAAGGACACTGAATATTCCCCCAGTATTGGGTATTGTCAGATAATCGCCCAGCACAATAAGATTACTGGATGATGCCTGTTGATAGTACTTAGTTATATACCCTGCAGGCTCGCTTGATGGAGTAAAGGGATCAAAGATGTTATCCTTCCAGTCTGGTAATTGGTGTATTGTCCAAAATTCGGTTGAATTTGGATTTGGGTCGTCTTCTCCTAATGGAGAATTATAGTCTATTTCTGCAAAAACAACCAGCACACGAATCGTACCTGATGCGGGTAAAATAAATCCATTGGAGCTGGCGCAGTCATATGTAGGCGGATCGGGATCGGGTGGATCAACAAAATAGCACTGTGTAAATGAATTAAGGCTTGCGAATATTGTAAAAATCGATAAGATAATTAGTCTTTTTAAATTTTTCATTTTTATACTTTTTGATTTATTACTGTTATTTTTCTAAAGGATTTTCAATCTTGATGGTTTCAATTTCAATGAAACGATTTTGGTTTTAGGACGAATTAAAATACCATTTCATATTCCCTCCATTTGTTTGGTAAATGATTTTTTCAAAAGACTTTCGTAAGAAATAATGAAATGGCATGCAGCCAAAAAAGGAATTAAAATTGAATTTGGCGGCCGGGCATCGGAATGAAAAATCAGGGTCTGATCTCTTCTCTTCTCTTCTCTTCTCTTCTCTTCTCTTCTCTATTTCCTCTATGCACC
>JABMQA010000161.1 GCA_013203545.1 Bacteroidota bacterium | reverse complement strand
TGGCGCCAATAAGTTCAAATATCATCACCAGTGCCCCGCAAATGAAAACAACTATTTTTAAAAGTGTGCTTTTCAAGGTTGTTTCGACTGGGGAACCCATTATTAAAAATTACAAACTTTTTGGATGTGGACACCCGAATTGGTATAAACTTTAACAAAATAAATACCCGGTGACAAGCGTGCCATCCCCACCTGAGCCGATAAAGTATTGAATTGAGTGCTGCTCAAAGTTTTACCCTGGGGATTGACAATATCAACCTGCGTAATAATTTCGGGAGAAATAACCATTAAAAAATTATCGGTTACCGGATTTGGATAGATCAGCAAATTGCTTTCATTTAAATCATCAATTCCGATGGCACTGTCAACGGTAATGTAGCCTTCCATTGATTTAATGTCGGATCCGACTTCATTTTGAACGATGAGGGACACATCATAAATACCTGGCTGTAGGTAGAGAATTTCCGGATTCTGCTCACTTGAAGATGCTGGTGTGCCCCCCTGAAATGACCAGGCCCATGATGTAGGGTTGTTTGTTGTGAGATCCGTAAAATGGATGCTTTCACCTGCTATAATGTAGTTGGTGTCAGCAGTAAAATTGGCAACGGGAAGAAGCGGAACAGATGTGCAACTAATTGCAGCCTTCCATCCCGATTCGGTTTGTGAATAGTCACTGTGAAATTCGAAGGTGAGGGCACCCTCTACATTGGAAGCTTCAATGATGCCCGGATTATCGGTTCCGCAATAAGCTCCTAAAAGCGTTGCAGAGCTTGTGGCGCCATCATATATTTTTAACCAGTCGTAAGTACAGGACGATTGGAATTCAACATCAAACTCGAGGAATTCGGCAATGATTTCGGCACCTGTAACCCCCGGTAAAAAAGTCATTGTAAAATCTTCATTATCCGAATACGCATTTGTTTCACCACCGGTATCATAAAACAACCCGGTACAGGTGGTTATGGTTTGATCCGACATGATATACTCTGCATTCACAGTTATGAAATCCGTTTTTGTAACGGTTTCCGAATCACCCAACTGGTTGTAAACCGTTAGGCTGACATCAAAACTGCCAGCATTGTTGTATTGGATACCTTCCGGATTTTGCTGGGTTGATGTGGCAGGCTCTCCACCATCGAAAGTCCAGTTCCAGGACACTGGGTTGCCATAAGATTCATCGGTAAAACCAACAAATGCCCCAATTGGAACGGTTGAAGATGAAACGCTGAAGTCGGCGGTTAACTCACCGGCATCAAGTTGCACATTAAGGTTGGTGGTTGCATACCTTGATACATAAACGTTTTCGATAACAACCGGCATGTGTCCCGGCGCTGAAAAGGTGATGTCGTAGGTACCGTTATCCAGTAATCTTTGATAAAATCCTGTATTGGGATCGCTATATACAAACGAGTTATCTATGTCGTGTCCTTCTATCAGGATTTGTGCATGTAATGGCTCACCGCTTTCAAGATCGGTAACCACTCCATTTACACCAAAAGTACATTGTTCGATATAACTCAACAGAGACCGGTAGTTCCAATCCCAATGGTTTTCGAGTTGATTTGCAGGCAGAAGCTTTGTACCTGATATTTCCATGGTAAGTTCCCGGCAGTTGTGGAAATAATTCATATAGTCCTGCCTTCCACCATCTATCGTATACCAGGCATAACCGTTGGTGATACCATTTTCATACTCCCTTAAATAATAGCTGGGTGCGTATTGGTGGACCGTATCGGCATATTCACGACAAACAAAAACCCACCAACTGTCATCTGCTGCAAGCTGTGGCCAGGTGTCCCATGGATAGTTGAGTACCTCTGCACCGCCGTGTGTATTGCCACCCATGACAAATGTATTTTCTTCGGCCATTTGCATAAAGGCAATGGTTTCGGGTTGCCATTCCTCACCATCGGGGTGTGGGCCATCTTGTGGATCGGGATAATTCCTGTTCATGTCAACATAATTGGAATTATAGCGTGTGGCGCCATATACCGAATTATTGCCGCCGGCATATGTTCCATCCGGGTTGGACAACGGATTGATCCAAATTTCAGCATTGTTCACTATGTGCGTAACCTGATCATTGGTGCCGTAATTTGATAAAAGATAATCGATCAAACGCAGAAATAAAATATACCCTGTTGTCTCGTCACC
>JABMQA010000160.1 GCA_013203545.1 Bacteroidota bacterium | reverse complement strand
TGTTCACGATGTTTGTTTTTCCAGCATTCATTTAATTTTTGTCATCCGTTAATCTCTTTCATCGAATTAAACTAATTAAAATTCGTTTAATTCGCGCAATTCGATGAAAACCTTTTTCTTTGATGATAGATTGACGTTGTCTGTTTTGCCGGTTGGGATGTTCCCATGAAGATGTTTTTTTTTCAGTTTTATGCTGAAAAAATATAGCGTCTTCGTGGCTTTATGAGAATTATTTAGCATTTAACTACTATTTCCTGACCCGGTAAAAAATCCCCCTCTGGAGCTTGTAGGCTTCAATTTTATTTTCCTCAGCCAGCACACCAAGGTATTTATTGATCTCATTGATATGGACTCCCAGGATCTGAACCATGTCATCCAGGGTGCAGGGTCTTCGCGAGATGGTTTCGAGCAGGGCATTTTCAATATCCTCCCTGTACGCTTTAATCATTTTACGATCGGGCAGGGATGCTATGATTTCCACATTGTTAAGTTTCCAGAGATCCACAATATGTTGAAGCTCGGCCCTGTTGGCGGGCCTGATTTTCTCAATAGTTCCCGGCCTGTCTAAGGTATTGAGTTGAATACTGTCGGGTTTGATTTTTTCGATTGCAGTTTTGAGTGCGTTCAGGTTTTCGATCCCGTCATTCAATCCGGGCAGGATAAAAACCTCCAGCCAGATTTTTCCTTTATACGCCTTCCTAAAATCTATAAGTCCCTGGATGTATTCCTCCAAAACAAGTCCCGGAAGCGGCCTGTCGATCTTACGAAACACATCTTCAGTCGCTGCATCCAGCGAGGGTAATACAATATCAGCACCCAGCATTTCCTGTCGAACCTTTTGATCATTCAGTAAACTCCCGTTGGTTAAAACAGCAACAGGTATATCAGGCCTTGCCTCTTTAATAAAGTCCAATACCTCTCCAAAACGTGTGTTCAGGGTGGGTTCGCCGGCACCTGAGAAGGTGACGTAATCAGGTGAAGGATTGGATTTAAAAAAATGGTTCAGTTCCTTTAAGACCTCATCCACCGGCACAAATTCCTTACGCCCGCTGGTTAAGGTTGTGGTACGGCCACACTCGCAATACACACAGTTGAAAGTACAGACTTTGTGTGGCACCAGGTCAACTCCCAGTGACATTCCAAGGCGTCGCGATGGCACCGGTCCGAAAAGATATTTATACATTCTGAATTTATAAAAGGTTAAAGATAAAATCCCTGCAGCAAAAATAATCAATGGTCACAAAGGTTAATACCGGTTTGAAGTTGCCGGTTCAAATACCTCTCCACCAATTCCTTTGGCGATCCGTTTTCTACACCATAGTGTACTTCAATATTATTTTGCACAAACAGATCCAGTGCCTTTTGACCCATTCCACCGGCAATGATGACATGAACGCCCATTTCAGCCAGGAACCTGGGATAAACGCCGGGCTGGTGTATGGGCGGGCTTACAAATTCTTCATTAACAATTTTATTATCTTCAACATATACAATAGCAAATTTTTCGCAATGTCAGAAATGAGCTGTAAGCTCTTCGTTCAATGTTGGGATGTCAATTTTCAAATTTTGACTCATTTTATTTTCCTCCTATTTTACTGTTTTTTAACCTTTAAATTCACAGCATTTACCATGACCAAATCCTCCGGCATGGTTTATTAAACTGCTTGAATGGCACATTGGACAATGTGTCATTTCATTTTTAAAATCACATTTGAACATATGCCCACAATCACGGCACTGGAATATGTTTTTCCGGAAATGCACTCGCCCCCCTTCAATTTTCAGGAACTTGCCATTAATGATAAAATCGGCAACTTTACCACGGGCACCTTCGATAAGCCGGGTAAATGTAGGGCGTGATATTTCCATCTCCTCAGCAGCTTCGGCATGTGAAAAGCCCAATTGATCAGCCAAACGGAAAGCTTCAAACTCATCCAGTGACAACAGCACCTGAACGAGGCCCGGCCCCCTCACACCAATAGGTTTAAACGCTGTATAAACCGGCGGCTCGTGTACAATCCTGTTGCTTTTGGGTCGTGACATTGATATTTTTTTTTGCAAAGATAATGAACATATGCTTAAAACAAAGTGCCATTATGCTTTTTTATTATATACGGCCTGAGAAGGAATTGGCTACTCTAATTAATGCTGTCCGATTAAATAATTACTATCCGTTTTAGATTCTTCGCTTCACTTCGTTTCGCTCAGAATGACAGTCGATTAGGCTCTAGGGTGA
>JABMQA010000001.1 GCA_013203545.1 Bacteroidota bacterium | reverse complement strand
CCTTTACCGCACTCGACCTTGCCGATGACGGCATTTATGGCAGCTTCTATACCAACACGGGCGGATATATCCATTTGCACCAGGATGCTTCCAATTATATCGATCTCAATGGAAACCTGATATTTTCTGGTGGCGGCGAAATACATGTTTACGGTGGTAGCATGAGAAGTTGGTGGCCCTACACCGCCAATGCCAGCCTGACGATGAATGGAGGAGGAATTCTGGATTTTCATGACAATGGAATTTACATATATAACTCTCCCACCTACGGTTTTGAATATAATATTGACAATGGAACCATACGCACTGCAGGTGGATTCGAGAGTGGAATACCGGATTTCAATCCAAGCTCTGGAATTGTTGAACTTTATGGCCCGGATGATGCGTCATTGGCTCTCGCCAGTGGTAGCACATTAAATTACCTGACCATCAACAAAGATGATGTTGACGGTGTGGTCGGTAAATCATCAGGCCCTGTGTATGATAAAAGAAACGGAGATTTGCTCAGCGATGGTAGCAGGTCTTATAATGTATCCCTACAGAGCGATGTAACAATTGACAAGGACCTCGAAATAAGTGCCGGTTCATTTACTTTGAATGGGCACGAACTAACTGTTGATGATGACTGTTTGATATATGGCAACCTGGTAATGGACAATGTGTCTGATATTCTTAACTGTGGTAACCAGATATTCTGGCATGATGGTTCAACGGAGGAAGTCTCGGAAGGAGTCATAAATCTGGATTACAGGATGATTTTCTATGATGGGTCAAATATCCAACTTGGTACAGGAAATACCCTGAACCTTATTGGAACCATTACAACTGCCATACGGAACTTTTCACCTCTGGCCGAAATCGGAAACCTGAATGTGGATATGCCAGGCGGTTCGGGAACATGCTATATCTCCTACACCACAACCCACCCTGTTAATGTTGTTGGTGACATGTATGTCGCGGCAGGTAATTTACTTGAAATTCAAGGGTATGATTTGATTGTGGATGGAGAATTACATATTGACAATACAGCTACGGTTTCATTGGGAGATATTTATGAAGGCGGATACCTTGAGTGTAATGGCTACTTCATTTTGGACGGTACGCTGAATGTTGATTATAACGATATCATAGGTGACAGGCTGATCGTTGAATGTGATGATGCCACACCTTCAAAATCTACCAGTATAGAAAATCTCAAAAAGGGTAATATAACCGAAAACAGGATATGGTTCCCAGGTGAAGTATCTGCTGATGGCAATTTTACCTTCAACAGCACAGGTGTTATCAATATTCTCGGTGGTGGGTCCTTTGTCTGGGGGTCAGGCTCCACATCAGGAATCTTTCCTCTTGCTGGAATCCTTAACCTTGATGACGGATCCTTTGAAGTACCAAACAGACATATTGAATTTCAGGGAATGAACAACATTAGCGGTGGACAAATCATTGCAGGTCAAACGATCGTTGCCACTGACCCGGGAACCTTTCAACCAACCGGAGGGAACGTTGAACTTATTGGATCTGATAACCTATGTTATATCCGTTTCGAAAATGGTAATTTCATGCATAGCCTGATTGTAAATAGAGTATCTCCGATCGGGCTGCATGGAGGGTCATCCCTTGAAGTTAAAAACGATGTTGACATCATATCGGGTGCCCTTGAATCCAGATCGCTTCCAATATACGTTGGAGGCAACTGGACCAACAATGTGGGTGATGAAGGGTTTGACCAGGAAGAAGGTACTGTTTATTTCAACGGAATCGGAATTCTTAACTCACAATTTATCAATGGTGATACTTTCTATAACCTCGAAAATGATAATCTGCAAGGCACATTACATATCGCCGGACCAACCGTTGTGGAAAACGATTTCGTTGCCGATAACCTGAACCTGGTTAGCGGCCCCACACTTGATGTTGATGGCATCTTATATCTTAACACAGGTGAGTTGGCATTATCAGCCAGCGCTCCTTTTGTTTACGTAAACGAGATTGCACTGGGTGGTGTCCTTACCGTTACCAGTGGGGTTTTGAATGTGTCGGATATCGATGATTCAGGTATTCATGGAACTTTAAATCTTTATAGTGGTCTGGTTAATTTTACCCAGGTAAGTGGATGGGTCGATTTCTGGGGGCTTTTCCTGGACATTGATAACGCCTGGTTTAATATTTTTGGCGGAGATGATGACAGCTGGTGGGGAAATAATGTGGAAGTAGTGATGAATGGTGGCTCATTGAATTTCAATGACCGGGGAATCTGGATTAAAGACAATTTTACTGAAAGCATTTCAGGAGGTACGATTAAGTCGTACGGCTCCTTCCAATCTGATGTTGCTGAGTTTACACCTACCGGTGGGATTGTTGAAATGACCGGACCTGATGATGCCATCATTAATATGGCTGCAGGTGCACAGTTTTATAACCTGATGATCAACAAATCAGGGGCAAAAGAAAACGGCTATTCACCATATGTCAAGACCGACCGAAACGGAAATGCAATCGAAAACAGCAGGTCGAACTCGGTGGGCGCAAATGGAGACTTTGGTATTACCAATGACCTCATCGTTGAAACAGGTGTTTTTACACTAAACGGTCAGACTATTGAAGTCGCGAATGATGTTTCCGTTAATGATGAAGGCATATTAAATATTAACGATAACGCTCAACTATTACTTGGAGATGCCAGTTTATTAAATGTTAATGATGGAGGAAGAATTGAAATAATCGGTTCAATTGGCAACGAAGCAACAATATCGCACACCTCCGGATATTATTATTTTACTGTTAATGAGGGTGGAACCATTGCGGCCAATCATACTATTTTTGAATACATGGGCACCATGTACGGAATACATATAGCAGAAGGCGCTTTCGTTGATCCTGTAAATACCCTGAGCAATTGCACCTTTAGAAATGGTGACCCCTTACCATCTGTAGGTTCGCTTCTGTCCATCAACAACAACCAGGATCTTACCATCTCCAATGCTTCTTTCCCGACTACAGGCACTGATCATAATGTTGCCAAAGATTGGGACTTTGGTAATGTTACATTCGAAGACTTTACCGGAATATTTGCCGGCGAGGATTTCGATTGGGACCCATACGGCCGTATTGATTGGTATACAGGCGTTCCGGGATTATGGACCGGAATTGCATCAAGCGATTGGTTTGATAGCGGTAACTGGAGTGATGGCAATGTGCCGAATGCCACCACCGATGTAACGATCCCAAATGCCTGTCCCAATTATCCGCTTGTCTCCGGAATAACAGCATATTGTCGAAGTATTGTTGTTGAAAGCGGGGCAGAACTTGAAATCGGAAATACTACGCTTTCAACAGAGTTCAGTCTGGAAATAAATGGAAATCTGACCATGAATAATGCTGCAGGTATTATCGAATGCAATAGCATATACTGGTACGCTGGCTCCACCGACAATGTTACTGCAGGTGAAATTCATGCAAAAATGTGGGAATTCGGTGATGAAACCAATGCAAAACTTGGTACTGGGAATACGGCATTTGTATCCATGGGATTAAACATATTGGATGCGGATGCTGAATTTGGAAACTTAAATATTGTTGATCCTTCCGATGGTACAACTGAAATGAGGGCAGACTACCCGGTTCGGGTAACAGGAAATTGCATATTCCAGGCCAGCAGTCCCTGGAATATGATGGGTGGCCTCATAGTGGATGGTAACCTCCTGATAGCAGGTGTGGCAAATGTGTCATTCCCCGTTTGGGCAGATATTTCAGTGGGTGGTGATTTTGATCTTGCCGGGACATTAACTTTAAATACGTCCTCCGATTTAACTGTGGATGGCAATCTTGAATTATCAGGTGAACTCTACACTGGTTCGCCCAGCCTTATTACAGTTCATACCGATTTTATATTTCCATCAACGGGTGTCTTATCACTTGGGCAATCAACCTTAACATGTGATAATACCACCTCTAAAGCACCAATAACTCTTAATGGTGAGTTGATTACAGATATTATGTCTGAAATTCACATGTATCCGGATTTAGTTATTGGAAGCAGTTTTATTGACGACAATATCAACGGAGGCCATTTCGGCCTGAGAGGAAGCTTAACGGCAATTTACTCCGGCACCTTCCAGCTTGCAAATGTGTCAATTTTTTGCTCGAGCCCGCAATACCCGGTCGCTAATAATATTGATATTCAGGTGACCGGAACCAATTATCTGGATGTGGTTACCATGGATGAAAAGACATTTGCAACGCTTATTGATGATTTAACAGTGAATGGAGATCTTCATGTTATTGATGGTGCCTTGAATGTTGGCTCGAATACATTAACATGTGGTGGTGATGCATCCATTTACAATGCCAGTTTGAGCATTGGCGACAATGGCCAATTATTATTATCAGGCTCATCCATACTTACCATTGGTACAGATAGCGAAATGGAAATAATTGGTTCGGCAGGAAATGAAGCGCTAGTCTCTCATTCATCAGGATATTATGAATTTAATATCAATTCAGGTGGCACCATTTCTGCAAATCATGCCATCTTCGAATACATGGGAACGGAGCATGGAATTAATGTAAAGAATGGTGCTATCATTGATGCCACCAACAATTTCAGTGACTGCATATTTAGAAACGGAGATGGTAGTGTCGCCGGTGCAGCACTATTAACCATCGATAACAACCAGACCCTGACCATAGCAAATGCTTCATTCCCTACTGCAGGCACCAGCTACAATGTGGCCAAATCACTCAACCAGGGCAATATAACTTTTGAAGGTTTTACCGGGATATTCTCGGGTGAGGATTATGACAATGACCCGTTTAACCGGATCGATTGGTATGTTCCGGCATTATCCGTTACACCGTCAATTCGTAATGTGAGTGCACCTGCCGGAACAACTACTTTCAACGTAACATCAAATCTTAGCTGGACTGTGGCTGAAAGCGTTCCCTGGTTCAGTGTGGTGCCAATGAGTGGTAGCAACAATGGTACACTTACCGTGAATTATAGTGAGAACCTCTCGCTCACCGGTCGTTCAGGACAAATTACGGTCTCAGCTCCCGGTGCACCGGATGCAACCGTAACAGTCAACCAGGCAGGAGCCACTCCCGAGCTTGCTGTGACGCCTCCTGTTCGAAACGTTTCAGCTGCCTCAGGATCTACTACATTTGATGTTGCATCCAATACCAGCTGGACAGTAAGCGAAAGCGTTTCATGGTTCACCGTAGCACCGATGAATGGAAGTGGAAATGATGTGTTAACCGTTAATTACCTCGAAAACACTTCCGTTACACCACGGTCAGGAAGCATCACTGTATCGGCCGCTGGAGTTTCTGATGTGATTGTTACCGTTAACCAGGCGGGTGCCAGTCCTGAACTCACCGTAACACCTCTCAATCAGAATGTTTCCGCGGATCTTGAATTGATTGAATTTGAAATCACATCAAATACGAACTGGACGGTTACCGAAGATGAAGACTGGATAATAGTAAGTCCGGGTATGGGATCAGGAAATGAAACGCTTGATGTTACCTGTATGCAAAACCTGACAGGAACACCCAGGGTTGGAGATATCGTTGTTACTGCCGGTGGAGGATCATCATCCGTAACAGTAACGGTAACCCAGGAAACCTGGCAAACGCACGACATCAGTTTTGTTGCCGGATGGACAGGCCTTTCCAGTTACATCATGCCGGCATACAACGACATTGTTAATGTATTCGCTCCACTCAACACAAACTTTATCATTGCACAAACCATGAGCGGGATCTATTATCCAACAGATGGCATCAACACCATTGGCACCTGGGCAAGTCAATCAGCATATAAAGTAAAAATAGCTGCCGATGAAACCCTTACGATTGTTGGTGATGAAGAGAACAATAAAGTCTACGCTATGGGAGCAGGATGGAACCTGGTTCCGGTGATATGCAATACTCCTGTGGATGCCGGGGCATTGTTCGCATTTACCGATCTGGAAATTCTAAAGGACGTTGCAGGAACAGGAATCATGTGGCCTGATTACAGCATTAATACGATTGGGGATATGCTGCCGGGTTTGGCCTATTTTGCCCTGCTAAACTCAGCAGGAACGGTTACCTTCCCACTCAATACGGATAACGTTACCCTTGGCAAAAGGCCGGTTATAAATTTCCCCTCTTCTCCATGGAATGAGATTGTGTTATCCCCATCCACACACATTATTGCTGTGCCACACACAGCATTGCAAAATGTGATGAATGGAGACGTCCTCGGGATTTTAACACCTGAAAATGTATGCGCAGGATTAACACAAATTGGAGATATTTCACAGAATGTTGCTTTAACAGCCTTTGCTGATGATATGATTACTGAACAGAAAGAAGGTTTTGAAGCTGGTGATCAGATGATCTTTAAACTGTTCAGACCCGGATCAGATGAGATATTCAGTGTTTCAGCCACCTTCGATCCTGCGCTTCCCAACCAGGGTAATTTCGCCAATGACGGGCTTTCGGCTATGGTATATTTCAAGACCGAATCACTTGGTATCGCACAAACACTGTCAGATCAGATCAGCATTTATCCAAATCCAACCAATGAAATTGCATGGATTACAGGTGTGGGTGCTTTCGATGAGATCGTGATGATGAATTCAGTTGGGAATGAGATATTCAGAATGGAGATCAACGGACAGGACAAGGTAAAACTCGATCTGAAGACACTCAGCAGTGGAATCTACCAGGTTAAACTTATCAGCCATCAAATGGTCTTGGTTAAAAAAATCGTTAAAGATTAGTACCTTTTTCTGAATAGAAAAGCTCCCGGTACTTAAACGTAACCGGGAGCTTTTTTTATATGTTGTCAATTTCTCTGCCCACCATTCTTTTCCATCATTCCACCATTATTCCATTCCTCAATCATTCCAACTCTCCATTACTCCATTCCTCCGTCTATCGTCCATTCGGTTCGTTCGCCCCATCGCTTCGTTCGCTCAGTCGCTTTTTCGTTCCATCGTTCCTCCAAAGGAGTGCCTTTGGCACATTCCTCCATTTCCCAATCCTCCTCTCCGTTTCCACTACTAACGCTGGCAGGTCCGCCTTCCGCACGAAAAGCCTCCCCAACCGGACGCTACCAGGTTGAGTTTCATTCCATTCCTCCATTCTTCCATTCCCCCTTCTTCCATTTACCCATCCCTTCTTCTTTCGGGCATATCAATTTTCATGTTAATCACGATTTCACCATTATCAATCACCTTAACAAAATAGTATTCATCTTCAAAAGCTGTTGCATCAAAATTAAACTTCAGATGATGTGGGCCTGGTAACACTTCCTGATTTTTATACAATTCACGTACAACAATGTTGTCTTTATCAAACATGGCAATGGTGATCGACCTGGTTTCGTACAGATCATATTGAAACTCCCCTCCCATTTTCACTTTATAGCTTGTACAATAGT
>JABMQA010000159.1 GCA_013203545.1 Bacteroidota bacterium | reverse complement strand
TACAAAGTGATTGATGAAGCCGGTGGTACGATCTTCCATTTGCCCTTTCCGCCACCCAACGGGCAGTGGAGCAATACGATTGGCAATTTCAAAAGCGGTGAAGGCTATTATGTAAGGGTAATAGGTGATGCAGTGTTTACATTGGATGAACCCCGTAGCGGCACACCTTTAGTACCACAGGAAAGATCAAAACCTGAAACAACCTATTTCCAACCCGTATGGAATAACAATCCCTATATGCCGATGCATATTATGCTTCAACCCGATGAAGCCTTACAACCCGGCGATGAAATTGGGATTTTTGATGGTGATGTTTGTGTGGGAGCTACCACATTTGATGGAGATTTGAATAATCCTATTATAATTACAACTTCGATGGATGATCCTGAAACGGATGTGATTGATGGTTTTATCCAAAATAATCCAGTTGATATTAAATTCTGGCAAAACGGATGTCAAAACTCAAATTGGCACTTAACTTCAAAACATTTTATTGGGGATAAGCATTTTACTGAAATGGGCACCTACGTTGGCCAAGTAAAATTTCAGGCTTCTTCTATCACAGATAATTATGGTAACATTCAAGTTATGGTTTTCCCAAATCCAGTAAAGGATAATCTGCACCTTAAAACCATTTCACCAATACCTCTTGAATGGGTATTAATTGATACCCAGGGAAATGAATTAATGAAAGGATCCACAATCAAAAACCCCGTTATTGATGTCAGTTTTCTATTAACAGGGGTGTATTTTATAAAAATAAAGACAACCCAATTTGTAAGGTCATTAATGTTTATTAAGCAATAAAGACGTATTTCTCATGAAAAAAAACAATTCTTTAATTTTATTTTCACTTATCCTATGTGTCATACAATTGTCTGCCCAAAAACGAATAGTTCATATTTCTGAGTTTGAAACCCCCTCCTCAAAAATGGAACTAGCTGCTGATGTGGCAGGATATATACTTTTAGATTCTAATTTTCAAATTACTACTGAATCTATTTCCAACGAAGAGGAGATGTTAGTGATGGAAGGCTGGCCAGTAGTAGAATCTGGCCCGACAAATCGAGGAGGTGTTTATGGGAATCTTGATGAAGATCCCGAACTCGAGATCATTTATAACATAGGAAACAAGACCTATGCCTTTAACATGGATGGTAGCTATGTTGACGGCTGGCCGCAATATGTATCCAGCAGCCCGCAATATGGGGCTCCTGCCTACGGCGACATCGATGGTGATGGATATGAAGAGATAGTGGTAAACTGTAGAATAGTCGGGACAGGAAATTCGGGAAAGATTTACGCTTTTCAGAAAGATGGAACCACGGTTACAGGATTTCCGGTAACTGCTTTAGGAGGACCTACACGTACTCCCACCCTGGCTGATCTGGATGGTGACGGTGCCATGGAAATAGTTGTTGAACTAAGGAGTTATCCTGATGGATACGTGTGCGTTTACCATGGTGACGGTTCTGTAATGGAAGGCTGGCCGGTGGCTATGGATTATATTCCCGGATCGGCCGCTGCCGTTGGTGATATCACCGGCGACGATGTACCTGAGATTGTTGCAGAATCCTACTACAAAGTTTGGGCATTTGATATCAATGGCAATGTACTCGAAGGGTTTCCTTATGAACCGGGTGCAAACAGAACATTCTCCTATTCAAGCCCGGTTTTGGCTGACATGGATGACGACGGTATTCGGGAAATCATTGTGGGTGACCATAGCACTTCCGGCAATGGCGCCGTTCACATCATTAAGAATGACGGAACAGCATTTCCGGGATGGCCAAAATTCGTCTCCTACTGGATATATGGCCCGCCTTCAGTTGCTGATATCGATGGCGACGGCAGCCCTGATGTAGTTATTGGCGACCAGGTACTTTCAGTTGTACCCTCTGATTACGTATACGGATGGAACAAGGACGGTGAAACGTTAAATGGCTTCCCGATCGGCCCTTTGTGGGCCATCAACAGCCAGATCATTGTTGCCGACCTTGATGGTGACGAACAACTTGAGCTCATGTTTGATGACAACACCGGCGAAGGGATTTACAATGGATACAACCACGATGGCACTGCGATGGACGGATGGCCCATTCCCGTATCCGGC
>JABMQA010000158.1 GCA_013203545.1 Bacteroidota bacterium | reverse complement strand
TGGCAGAGATCATAGCCAGGACAAACGTGCATATTCAACTGAAATTTAAACAGGAGGAGTGCATGAAAAATAACAAGCGATTGAAGGAGGAGATCGAGGAACGTAAACGGTTGGAAGATGAATTGCGCAAGGCAAAAGAGATTGCTGAAGCAAGTACCAGGTCGAAGAGCAATTTCCTGGCCAACATGAGCCATGAGATCAGGACTCCCATGAACGGAGTGATTGGTACAACCAGTCTCTTGAAAAACACCAAATTGGATGAAACCCAAATGGATTTCGTAAGTATCATTGATTATTCTGCAAACAATTTGCTAACGATTATCAACGATATTCTGGATATTTCAAAAATAGAAGCCGGGCAGATCACGCTTGAATCCATCGATTTTAACCTGCATAATATTATTAATGAGACCATAAAATTGCTTTCACCCAAGGCTGAAGAAAGGGGTATCGAATTCGCTGCAAACATCGACGGGTCGGTGCCATTGTATGCCAAGGGAGACCCCATTAGATTAAAGCAAATTGTAATAAACCTGACCAATAATGCTATAAAATTTACTGATTGGGGATATGTAAAGATAGAGGTTGAAACCATCGAATTGGAGCCATCCAGCAGAAAGTACCTGTTTAAAATAGTTGATACGGGTATCGGTGTGAGCGAAGAGGCCAGGGAGCGTATTTTTGCCGATTATTTGCAGGCTGATAGCTCCACAGCACGCAAGTATGGTGGTACCGGACTCGGGCTCTCAATATCAAAAAAACTTGTTGAGTTGATGGGTGGGGAAATCGGGCTGGAAAGCGAGGTAGGAAAGGGATCCGTTTTCTGGTTTACCGTATTTCTGGACATTGGAAAAGAACCGCCATATGATCTGAAATATGATATTACCAGCCAGGAATCTGAAAATGGAAATCTATCTATTTTAATTGCCGAAGATAACCTGGTGAATCAAAAAGTAGCCATTGCCACACTCAAAAGACTCGGGCACAAGCTTGAAGTTGCCGATAATGGCAAGATTGCTTTGGATATGCACAAGGCAAACAGGTATGATGTGATTTTGATGGACATTCAGATGCCGGTGATGGATGGTATGGAATCCACCCGTATGATAAGGCAGTTTGAAGCAGATGAAAATTTCGATAAAAAGGTGAAAATTATTGCCATGACAGCCAATGCCATGAAGGAAGATCGGCAAAAGTGCATCGATGGCGGAATGGATGAATACATCAGCAAACCCTTTAAAGCCAACGAACTTGCGAGGGTACTGGATATTGTGTTTGAGGAATAGATGTTATTTGGATATATAAATTTTAGTCCAGATGAAATTGCCAGCGTGATTTCCCAAAAAATCCGACCTTTGCCGGACTAAGGAAAATGCATGCGAGAAACAAAATTCCAAAGCGGTAAGGTTACAATCATTTCTTTTGCGCATCTGTTGCACGATGTGTACTCCTCATTTCTGGCGCCCATTCTGCCACTTATCATCGAAAAACTATCCATTTCCTATTCGCTGGCAGGCCTGCTTACAGTGATCCAGCGCTTACCATTTCTGCTTAACCCTTTTTTCGGTTTGCTTGCCGACCGGATGCACATGCGCTACCTGATCATTTTTACGCCTTTAGTTACTGCTGTTTGCGCAAGCCTTATGGGGCTTGCGCCCAACTATACTTTGCTGGCCATTTTGCTTTTTGTGATGGGGGTGAGCGCTGCGTTGTTTCATGTGCCATCCCCTGTGATGATCCGCAAAGTTTCGGGAAACTACATTGGCCGTGGTATGAGTTTCTACATGTTTGGGGGCGAGGTGGCCCGCTCCATTGGGCCTTTGTTTATTCTCTCTGCAGTTTCATTATGGGGTTTGGAAAGAACTTACCTGCTCATCCCGATTGCCGTTGTTTTTACGGTTTTTCTATATTTCAAACTGAAAGATATCAGTATTTCAGAGGACTTTAAAACCTCACCAAAAGAGAAGAAAATTAAAGCTACGATCAGGCAGTACACACCATTTTTCCTGACACTTAGCGGATTTTTACTTTTCAGGACCATTATGAAATCGGCCATCACAGCTTTCCTCCCTACATTTCTTACCGAACAGGGCGAAACTGTGTGGTTTGGTGGTATTGCACTGGCAGTGATCGAACTGGCCGGTGCAGCTGGTACTTTGTTTGCCGGTACCATTTCGGACAAAATTGGCCGAAAAACCACGCTCATCGTTGCTACGGTTGTTTCGCCTGTATTGTTCTGGCTTTTTATCCATTCCGAGAGTACCCTTCAGTTAATATATCTCATATTTCTGGGATTGTTTCTTTTTGCCAGCGGCCCTGTGTTGCTCGCCATGGTTCAGGATCTGAAAAGCGATAGGCCTGCCTTCCTGAATGGGGTTTATATGACCGTAAACTTCTTTCTGAGCGCAGTGGCCGTTTTGCTTGTCGGGGCATTCAGCGACATCAGAGGGATGTTTTTTACCTTTGAGGCATCAGCAATACTTGCGCTGTTCTCAGTCCCATTTGCCTTTTTGATTTTTAAAAAGGGGAAAAGCCCGGGCGGCATTCCGGGAAAATAATGGAACAATGGAATTATGGAAAGATTGAACGAAGAAACGCTGATGAACTGAGAACTGATCCCGATAGCTATCAGCGATTTTTTGGGCTATATTTATTTTAGTACCTATTCATTATTGCCACAAAGGTAACATTTTGTTATGTAAAAATTATTCCTGTTTCTCCATGATATACATTGT
>JABMQA010000157.1 GCA_013203545.1 Bacteroidota bacterium | reverse complement strand
TGGGACACACAAGATAAATTGGATGCTAAAATTGAAAAAGGACAACTCCGTTCTGTTGACAAACGAAAAAGAACAGAAATAAGTGGTGAAGCATACGTAAAACAGGTTTTGGGAGAAATGTCGAATGCTCGAAATTTTATTGTTTTAAACGATGAAGCACATCATGCCTGGCGATTGAATCCCGAAGCAGAAGGAAAATATCAGCGAGTAGGTTCAGATAAAGACAGTGCCGAAGAAGCAACAATCTGGGTTGGTGGCTTAGACAGAATTCATCAGCAAAGGAATATCCTCAGATGTTATGATATGTCCGCAACTCCATTTTCACCTTCCGGAAAAAAAGCAGCAGAAGAATCATTGTTTTCGTGGATAGTTTCAGATTTTGGGCTGAATGATGCAATTGAATCAGGTTTAGTAAAAACTCCTCGAGTGGTCGTTCGTGATGACAGCAAACGAACAAAAGAATTAAAAACGAGACTCTACCACATTTATATGGATGATGATGTTAAAGATGACATCAACCGTAAAGCAGAAGAAACTGAACCACTTCCTGATTTAGTAATCAATGCTTATTATTTGCTTGGTAAGGACTGGCTAGAAACCAAAAAAGATTGGGGAAAAGTTGGTCACAAAATCCCGCCTGTGATGATAACTGTCGCAAACAGAACGGAAACTTCATCGAGAATTAAATTTGCATTTGACCATAAACAGATTCTCATCGATGAACTTTGTAATCCTGAAAAGACTCTCCAAATTGATAGTAAAGTCTTAAATGAAGCAGAAGCAGAAACGGAAGCATTTGAAATAGAAATTGATTCAGATAATGGCGAACCAAAACTTACAAAAAAGCAACAAGCAGAATTGCTTCGTCAAACAGTTGATACCGTTGGAAAAATTGGAGAGCCTGGTGAGCAAGTCCAAAATGTAATTTCTGTAGGAATGCTTTCAGAAGGCTGGGACGCAAAAACGGTTACCCACATTATGGGTTTGCGTGCTTTTACAAGTCAGTTACTTTGCGAGCAGGTTATCGGGCGTGGTTTAAGGAGAGTTTCTTATGATGTCAGCGAAGACGGTTTATTTGAAGCAGAATATGTGAATATTTTTGGTGTTCCGTTTACATTTTTACCACATGAAAGCGGGGACGGACCACCACCACCACCGCCCCCACCAAAAACGAAAATAGAGCCTGTTCTTGAAAAAATAGAGCATGAAATAACCTGGCCCAATGTTTTACGCATTGACCATGTTTTTAAACCTAAACTAACTTTGGATTGGAAAAAGGTTAGAGTTTTAGAAATTGACCCTTACGAATCTATAACAGAAGCGGAATTGGCCGCAATAATTGCAGGTAAAGCGAATGAGCATTTACGTTCTGCAATTGGATTGGAACAAATTGCTGCAGACACACGAATTCAAACGATTGTGTTTAGAATTGCTTCAACAATTTACAATTCAGAAAAAAAACCGGAATGGAAAGGAAGTAAAGAAATCTTTTTAGCGTCAGTTGTTCGTCTTGTTGAACAATTTATTGCATCTGACAAAATCAGGGTAAAGCACGATTTATTTCATCAAGATGATTCAAAACGAAAAATACTAATCATCTTAAATATGAATAAAATTATTCAACATATCTGGACAGAAATCCGTGCCGAGAATACGCAGAAACTGACTGCAATTTTTGATAAAGAAAGACCGATTCGCACAACATCAGATGTAAGAACATGGTACACAAGCAAACCGTGTGAATGGGTTGACAAATCACATATTTCTCATTGCGTTTATGACAGTGGTTGGGAAGCAAGCGAAGCATACTTTTTAGAAAAATCGAACTTAGTTACTTCATTTGTAAAAAATGACCATTTAGGATTTTCTATTCTTTACAACTTCAAAGGTGTAATTAGAAAATACTACCCGGACTTTATGATTCGTCTTGCAAATGGAGAATATTTAATACTTGAAACAAAAGGTGTTGACTGTCAACAAAACCAGACAAAGAGGGAATTTTTAAGCGAATGGGTTAAAGCAGTCAATACACATGGCGGATTTGGAAAATGGAATTGGGATGTTTCATTTCATCCATCGGATTTGGAGCAGATTTTGAATAAATATTTTGTAAAAGAGTTAGTATAACTCTATTCTATAAATAATCCTTCCTCAAGCCCGGCAGTGTTGGGC
>JABMQA010000156.1 GCA_013203545.1 Bacteroidota bacterium | reverse complement strand
ATCCCGGCAAAGTGAGGGCCAATGCCTACGACCTCGTGATCAATGGTGTGGAGATTGGTGGCGGTAGCATCAGGATCCACAACAAAGATCTTCAGAAAAAAATGTTCAAGCTTTTGGGCTTTACCGATGAAGAGGCCCGGGCACAGTTTGGATTCCTGATGAATGCCTTCGAGTTCGGCGCTCCTCCACACGGTGGTGTAGCATTTGGCTTCGACAGGTGGTGCGCCATCTTCGGTGGTTCAGATTCCATCCGTGATTATATTGCCTTCCCGAAAAACAATGCAGGGCGCGATGTAATGATTAACACACCGTCGCCCATTTCGGAAGAACAACTAAAGGAATTGATGATTGAGATCAGGAAAGACAATTCTAATTAAGGATCATTCTTTTAGTCTCTTGATATGCTTCAGTTTTAATCCGGTAATAGTAAATTCCAGATGAGTGGCCCCTTGCGTCCCAATGGATAGTATGCAGTCCGGCCGGTTTCTCACCATCAACCAGATTTGCAACGTTTCGACCATACATATCATAAACATCGATTCGTAATTGTAAGGCTCCCGGAAGGATGTAATCGATTTGAGTTGAGCCATTAAATGGATTGGGATAATTTTGGAGTAGCTGAAAATCCGATAAGTTGATCGATTGATTTTCATCATCAATACCAACAAATCCATTCCAACTTAACGTAACCTCTTCAAGAACGGGGGAGACTTCCGGATTGACCGATTCGAACCTCACATTGTATTGCACATACCGATCTCCATCGTTGAGTAATCCTTCCAGACTTCCCGGTACTGTGATATCATCTGACCAGAGACCCATATCTGCAGGATCGGTCGAACATCTGACCCTGAAATAAATATACGCTCCGGGTGGTTCTTCCGAACTCCACCAAAGGCTGTCCCAAATAGGATTGGATCCGGTATCGAAAATGCTCGAAACAAGCTCTCCTGATTCAGTGAAACTCGTTACATCCCACCAGCTGATATCCGCATCATCATTGGCTGCACCAACAACATCTACATCTCCATCACCATCCATATCAGCTACGGTCACATCCATGGCACCATCAAATCCACCATCAATTATATGTTCATTCCAGATCATTCCGGAACCGACGGTATTTTCCCACCATGTAATGGCATCACCATTATATGCAGCTCCCAGCACATCCGTATCGCCGTCGCCGTCCAAATCATATGCATGGACAGAAAAGGCATAATTAAAATTATTACTTATCGAATGTTCAACCCAGTTGGTTCCTGTTCCATTTAAATTCTCCCACCAGCTTATAGCCCAGGCCAGCGAAGCGGCACCAAGTACATCCACATCACCGTCGCCATCAACATCGGATGGGTATACAGACCTGGCGCCGTTAAACCCTGTGGCGACATTATGTTCAGTCCAGATTGCCGGAAAAAGCATCTTTTTAAACATTTTTCGCTCCTTTCATTTTGGTGACTATTTCGCGCGAAGGTTACTATTTATTTGATTATAAAGATACCCCGGGAATATCACGAAACAATCACGAAAGGACAATGTTTTTAGTTAGAGCTGTATGATGCCCGCCAACCGGATGTTTTAGAGGGCACTTTTTCTGAAAATAAAAAAGCAGGCTGGAAGGCCTGCTTTTATTTTGATATTCACTTATTGTTTTATTGTTTTACAACTTTCTTAATTAAGGTTGTGGCATCATTGGTTAGCTTGATGAAATAAATACCATTGGGCTGATCTTCCAGGTTTAGCTTGTGATTTCCTTCAATCTCACCGGTATAAACCACGCGTCCTCTGGCATCGGTAACTTCAAGGTCGAAATCTCCAAGAGCCCCAATCGTTACTTTTCCATCGGTAGGGTTTGGATAAACACTGAAATAATCTGATGACGCATCATGAATACCTGTAGCTCCCAGTTTCATGTAATTGATACCGGATAAGCCATTTGTTGCAAACAATCCGTCGTGCTGCGGTATCGTTTGATCATATTCAACCTCAATATCCAGGGTCTCACCATTCCGGAAAAGCTTATAGCTTATCAGCTCCTGCTCCAGCATACCATCCGTTTCTTCAGAAGTGAAATCATCACCATAGATCATGACCGGAAGATCGGAATCTGAATTCTCATACGTTACTGATCCCACGCATAAATCCTCACTGTTGAATGCTCCGATGATATCCCCGTTCTCGAGAACAGGCAATGCATCTTTCAGTACAATCACCACATGTGAAGCCGGTGTAACAGTTAACAAATTCCATGGATTCCGGCCTGCATGTTCACTTCCGAGGTTTACAGCGCTGGTTTTGGTAAGCACATCCGGATAACTAATACTGCAATCAGCCGAGACCTTCACAAGGTAAGCATTACTCCGTTCCAGAACGTTCAGCGAACTGATACCATACAATGGATAATACATATTTGGGCCTGCAATTTCCTTGATAATGATCAACTGATCGCTAACAGCGTCAAACACATCCGTAACGGCAACATCAAATCCGCTCAATACCGGAATTACATTCCATCCTTCGAGAAGCTGAAGTGTTTTATCCACCACATCGGTTCCGCAAATATTGAGTGCAATGCCATCATTCACCTTGATGAAATACCCTGAATGGTTATTCCAGTTATACATGGTGTTTACGTTATACGCCGGGTAGAATATTTCGTTGTTAAGATTGTATATGATCACCAGTTGATCCATAATGCCGGCCAATACGGTTTCGATATCGGTATCAATCGGCACAATGTTGCTGGAAATACCCTGCCAGCCGGTATTAATCTGAATGCCTTGTACCTCCATCACGGTCAATGTGACACAATCAGTGGCGGCCAATGTGCACGGATCACAGGGTTCTGCTGTCAGGCAAAGTTCCGTTGATCCTGTTGCAACATCTTCCGGTCCAGGTGTGTAGGTGGCATCCAACAGCTGGTTATCATTAAAGATTCCATCACCGGTAGTTTCCCAGTAGAATCCACATGCATTATCAACAAATCCCATCAGTTGAGCAATCTCATCTGCACAAATCGTTGCATCCTCGCCCGCATCAGCAACAGGTAACAGAGCTATATGCAGTGTAAAGCATTCAGTAGGTGATATCGTACAAGGGTCACAAGGTACACCGGTAATACATAGTTCTACCGATCCGTCTGAAATATCTCCCGGACCCGGTGTGTATGTTGCCATCATAAGTGT
>JABMQA010000155.1 GCA_013203545.1 Bacteroidota bacterium | reverse complement strand
TGAGGTCGCATGTAGCCCATTTGCATCAGTTTGTGGCTCAGACTACCAAATACCGAGCCATACGAAATATTGAACAGACTTTCCCAGGTTTTCGGATTGTAACAGATTTCAAATTTAATGTGTTCTTCAAAATCGTTCACCCCTTCTGCTTTCAGTCTTTCAATTACAGATGCCCTGGCCATCTTTTTCAAGCTGTTCCAATCCTGGTTATCGCCCTCTTTGTAACGGCCAACAGGAACAATTATTGAAATGGAATCCTGATTTTCGGGTGCAGCACTAACATCCATTCTTGAGGGCGCATGAACATAAAAACTTATATCCGTGGGAATTTTATTCTGCTTGAATACTGCTTCGATATTTTCGCGGTAATCACTTGATACAAATACATTGTGCTGCTCAAACAGAGGATATGCTTTATCCATAGCAAAATGAAAGATAAATGCCGAACAGGTGTAATCGAGCTTTTTTATTTTTCGGGCTGCAGCCCTGTCGGGTAGCAGGTAATCGTACACGTAGGGTACATCAGCGTTGGCAATTACCAGATCAGCTTTTTCGATTTCCCCGTTTTCAAATTGAACTCCGGTAGCCTTTTTTCCGTCAATAATTATTTTATGCACCGGTTTATCATACTCAAAAACCACCCCTGAACCATTTGCAATGGAAATCAGATTTTCAACTATTTCAGACATCCCTCCCCTGGGGAACCAGACACCATCTGTTAATTCCAGGAAAGGAAGCATGGCAAAAATGGCTGATGATTTAAAGGGATTTTGCCCTACATAAATATTCTGAAATGTAAAAACCACCCGTAAAAACTCACTTTTGAAATATTTGGCTGTATGGCTGTAATGGTTATTAAATGCTTTTAGTTTAAAAAGAAGCAACAGGTTTTTAAGGTTGAAAAACTCCAGTGCATGGTTGTAGTTCCGGTCGATGATGTGTTTCATCGAAAGCTTGTAGGTATGAAAGCTTTCATGCATGTATTTCAAAAACTTCTCATAGCTACCCGTTTCAACTGCTTCAAGTTGCTGTTGCATTTTGGTAAGATCCGAAGAAAACAGTATCTGTTTGTCGCCATGAAATTTGATGCTGTAAATGGGATCCATCCGGATCAGATCCAGTTCCTTATAGAGGTTCTTACCAAATGATTCCCAGGTTTTCTCGTAAATGCCGGTCATCAGCAGCAGGGTGGCGCCAACATCAAAGCGGTGGCCATCTTTTACAAAGTTGCTGCATCGGCCTCCCGGCCAGGAATTCTTTTCCACAATTTTTACATTTAGACCCTTCCGGCTTAAATGAATGGCCGTGGTGATCCCGCCAATACCGGCACCTATTACGATTACATTTTTACCCATAGTAGTTTGACATACCTGGTTTGCCAAAAGTTACAAAATTAAATCATCATCCATAAAAATTCCCGGTTTTTCCTTATATATTCCGGTTTTAAATAGCGGCATTTTCAAAAGTTAAGAAACTGGAACTATTCCCCGATTTTTCTTGCTTAGTGCAACATTTGTTTATATTTTGAGACAGCCTCTTCTTTCAGAAAAGACATGTTTTTTTGGATTGGGTTGCAAAAGAAATTGTATAATTTTACCACAGTCAATTTTATAAATAATATGCAGATGCAATTTACATTCAGATTCAGTGTACTGGCCTTTTTTATTGCATCCCTGGCATTTCAGGGTTTTGCTCAAACAGATTCAACCACCATTGTTGTAAATGTTATTGAATTGAGAAGCAACGATGGTAAGGTTGGAATAACCCTTTTCAATTCAGAAGACGGGTTTCCGGGCGATTCGGATAAGGCCATCGAAAAAAGATATGTTGAAATCAGAAATTATAGCGCCGAAACCGTATTTGAAAATATTCCGGCCGGGAAATACGCCATTGCGGTTTACCACGATGAGGATGGTGACCGGGAAATAGAGACCAATTTTATTGGAATTCCCAAAGAGGGCACAGGAAGTTCCAACAACCCGAAATCAAGGATGGGGCCTCCGAGGTTTCGGGATTGCGTGTTTGATACAAGAGAAG
>JABMQA010000154.1 GCA_013203545.1 Bacteroidota bacterium | reverse complement strand
TTTTTTGGTTTTTGCCTCGGCGATGCCGGTTATGGAATATTATTCCTGATCGTTGCAACCCTTCTGAAACCAAAGCTTAAACCGGAAGCCAAACCAATCCTGACACTGCTGCAATGGCTGGGAGGCTCAACTATAATATTTGGTGCAATTGGGGGAACCTTTTTTGGCATGAACCTGATTGAGATGGTTGACAACGGGAAACTGACCTGGCTGGCCGAGGCAAGAAATTATATGCTTGATTCAAAAAAGATGTTCTATTTTGCTTTGGTACTTGGTGCCATTCAAATCATTTTTGGTATGATTGTGAAAGCAGCCAACAGGGCAAGGCACCTTGGATTTAAATATGCCCTCGCAACCATTGGATGGGTTCTTTTGATAGTGGGTAGTATTGTTCATTATGTGGTTGGTAAAAATTCGAACAGTGAAATCGTAAATGTGGTTTATTACATTTTCCTTGGAATTTGTGGGGTATTGATACTGTTCATGAACAACCCGGATAAAAATATATTCGTGAATTTTGGTGGTGGTTTGTGGGAGGTCTATTCCATAGTGACCGGTGTGATGGGTGACCTGTTGTCGTACATCAGATTATTTGCTCTGGGTGTGTCGAGTGCAATATTGGGATATGTTTTCAACGATCTGGCCATGCAAATGAGCGGAAGTACACCCGTTGTAAGTCAGTTGGTATTTTTATTAATTCTGCTGGTCGGGCATGGGTTGAATATTTTTATGGCCACGCTCGGTGCGTTTGTCCACCCCATGCGTCTTACCTTTGTTGAATTTTACAAAAACGCCGGATTTGCAGGAGGGGGCAAGGCATACACTCCTTTTAGTAAGGGATAGGTATTGGTGAAAATTGGGTTTTGAAACCTGGAATAAGTTGTTTGAAATAGGTATTTAACTCTGACAGTCCCGATAGCTATCGGGAAGCGACTCTGTCAGGTTAAATTGATTGATGACCTCGTCAGAGTCCGAGGAACGAGGACCTGACAGAGTCAAAGGCTACATGAATAATTGGAAAATATTAATATTTTGATGGAAAAATAAATAATAATCAGTAAACAATAAAAACCAAATTAAAGGAGACAATAATTATGGCATTACCTTTAATCTTAGCTTACATAGGTATAGCAATGATGATTGCATTAGCCGGAATCGGCAGTGCGTATGGTGTTTCGATGGGTGGCAATGCTGCCATTGGGGCACTTAAAAAGAATGATGAAGCATTTGGTAACTACATGTTGTTGAGTGCCCTTCCGGGAACACAGGGTCTGTATGGATTTGCAGGCTTCTTTGTGATCAACGGTACAGGTGTGATTACAGATCAGATGACGATTTTGCAGGGGGCTGCAATCTTTGGAGCAGGCCTGGCGCTGGGTCTGGTAGCATTGTTTTCGGCCCTGAAGCAGGGGAGTATTTGTGCCAATGGCATCGCCGGAATCGGATCGGGATATGATGTGTTTGGAAAGACCATGATCCTGGCCGTATTTCCTGAGCTTTATGCCATCGTAGCCTTTGCTGCTGCCTTTTTGATTGCTTCGGGATTGTAGTTTCTTAAGGCCATTAAAATTATTTAAATCCAAACCTGATGATGGCGTACATCGTTGTCGGGTTTGGTTTTTTTGAATTGGAGGGAGAATTTTTTTTAGCTTTGTTGGAAGCAATTCATTTTGCTATTCAGGATATTTGTTGTACGGCAAAAAAAAAATGATATGGCTCAAACCCTTTACCGGTCTCTCCAATTCGTAAAGATGTGACCAAATTACAAAACCCAACCACTATTCCATGGCTTGATAATAAAAAATTGGGAATAATCTGCCCCCTTGATTTAGGAACAAATTATTTTCAATTAATGTACCTGCGAAAATCGGTGTTAATAAATAACATCTGTGATTGTCTGGAACCCCTAATTCATCACCTCCTCATCAAACAATCCCAGCATCAGCCTTGTGGATTCATCGTAAAATCGGGCCCCAAACGCTGCGTGGTAGCTGACCAGTTTTCTTAATGATTATTGCAATTTAGAAGCTTCCTTGTTGTGAAAATCTCGATTATAACAAAAACAATATTCAGGATTAAGAATTGAAAGGTTTTATTCCGGGAAATACTTCTCAAACATATTATGAATTCTTTCCTTTATTCTATCCCTGAACCAACCCGGACTAATGACCTCTGCCTGTTCTCCCATATGAAGAATAATGTTTTCCAATTTAACCTGAAAACAAAACAATATTATTGCTATATTTACCAATTAAAAAAAGTAACACAAAAATTGGCAATAGTTAAGAAAATAAGAATTCTGATCGTAGTCTTTGATACTGAGATTAAAGGTTATGAAATACCTGCATTCAGGGGTGCTATTGTTGAAAAGGTGGGCCGCGATAGTATTTTATTCCACAACCATATTAATGGAAATGGGTTTTTGTATAAATATCCCCTGATCCAATACAAATGCCTTAACCGAAAGCCAGCTATTGTTTGCGTTGAACTTGGTGTTGATGAAATACACAAATATTTTGAAAATAAATCCTGGGACATACAAATTAGCGACCGCTGGCTAAACATGAAAATCGACAGGCTCAACCTGAACCAGTTTACCATGCAGGTAGGGAACAAACGATGGGAATATACCATAACCAACTGGATTGCCCTTAACCAGGAAAATTACCAGAAATACCTCACGATTGAATCACTTGCCGGGAAGTTATTGTTTCTCGAAAACATCCTAAAAGCCAATATACTCTCTTTTGCCAAAGGCATCGATTGGATGGTTGACAAACCTGTGGAAATTAGCATTAAAGACCTTCGGAAGGCACGACCCGTTACACTTAAAGGCAACAAGGTGATGGGTTTTAATGCCGATTTTTCAAGCAATGTATTTCTCCCAAACTATATCGGGTTGGGAAAGAGTGTGAGTATGGGGTTTGGGGTCGTGAAGAGTTTAAATATTGACACGATAAAAGATTATTAAAACCTAAAATATGGAAAAACTAATTTTTGAATGTGAAACCATTACTCCAATGTTTCTTGCCGGAGCTGATGGAACAACACCCGAACTGCGGACACCCAGTATAAAAGGAGCATTACGGTTTTGGTGGCGGGCTTTGCATGGGCATTTACCATTGGCGGACTTAAAAATACAAGAAACTGAGATATTTGGTGGTACAAATCCCGCGAAAAGAAGTGCTGTAATTTTTAATATTAAAAATCATAGTGATTTGCTTCCATTTAATCTTCCACCAAAAGAGCAGAATTCTGGAATTGCTTATTTGTGGTATTCAAATTATATGAACAACCGACAAGGTTTTTTTGTGAAAAATTTCACTATTGAATTTAAATCAAATAATTTGGAATTACTTCATCAGGCAGGAGATGCATTTTGGTTACTACAAAATTTTGGGGCTTTAGGCACGCGATCAAGAAGATGTGCCGGAAGTTTTAAGTTGAATTCAGTTACCGGGACAATTGATACTCCACACCTTTTTAGTCCGATAACTACTGATAGCTTAAATTATGAGCAATTTCTCAAAAGAAAAATATCAGATTTATATTCAAATTATATTTTGGAGAACTCAAGTGATCAAACTGATTTTCCTGTTTTTGCTAATTCTAGTGTTTATCTTATTAACAATGGGTTTCATGATCCTCTAAAAGCTGTTGAATATATTGGCAGTGAATTTCAACATTTCCGATCTCATTATCAACCTGATTATTCGACGGTTAAAAATTACATTCAAAAAGGGCAGATTAGCGAGACGGTTGAAAAAGCTGCTTTTGGACTTCCTTTAAGTTATAGATATCGATCCTTAGAAGGATATGGTGCACAAATTAATACAGGTAATAAAAACCAGAATAGAAGCGCAAGTAGTCTAATATTTAAAATTGGTTTTTTCGACAATCAGTATTATCCAATAGTAACCAACTTTAATTCTGATATATACTTATCAAAAGACAAAATTGAAATTTCTTCAAAGAAACAAAAAAATGTACTTATCCAAAAGCCAGATGGTAAAATCAAGGAGGCATTTCTCTCAAATTTGAATAACGCAATTAAATTATCATGAAAAACCTGTTTTTGTTCACCATAAGCCCGGTGCAGAGTTTTATTGCACAGGCCCGGAAGTCGCAGGATTTGTTTGCTGGCAGTAAATTACTCACCGACCTGTGCCGAATCGCCATCAAAAAAGCAACTTCCGCATATCCATCATTTGAAATCCGGTTTCCTGCGAATTGGCAAAACCAGGATGCCGCACTTCCCAATCGCTTTTTGGCCGAACTGGACATTGCCCCCAATGAAAGGCTGAAATTAGGGCAGGATATTGAAGAAGCCGTGCGAAGTGAATTTGTTATGATTGCCCGAGATGTATTCCGAAAAAATGCTCAAGGTGGACAAATCCCCTCAGGCTATATGGAGCAAATAATAAATCACCTGACCCTTCACTGGCTTTTTGAAGCATTGGAAGGAAAATCCTACCTTGAGGCCTACCAAAATATTGAGGCCAACCTCGGGGCCATAAAA
>JABMQA010000153.1 GCA_013203545.1 Bacteroidota bacterium | reverse complement strand
TCATGTTACCAATAAATTGGAAAAATGAAAACCGTAATAATTTAATTCTAAACTTTGGGTTAGCTGCATGACCAAATAGCTATGATGAAGATTGTGAGTTTTTCAGCAGACCCTACTTATTGGTGGTTTTCTTAATATTGAGAGAAATGACGCATTGTGTAACCTGATCAATCTGTCGGAATTAACATCAACCGGAAAGCAAATATTAATTTGGGGGAACAACTCCTTAACAAGTTTATCGGGTCTGGATAACATAGATCCTACAAAAATCAAATATTTGTATATCTATGAGAACCCATTGTTATCCATTTGTGGAATTGAAAGTATTTGCAACTGTCTAGACAATTTAGACGATATTGTAATCTATGGCAATGCAAATGGTTGTGCCAACCAAATAGAGTTAAACTCAGCCTGTGATACTACCTTGGTTCCTGAAATTGAACATGAGCTCGTATATTCTATATTTCCAAATCCTCTTGAATCGGGTGCTGTAATATCATACTCTTTACTGAATATTTCACATGTTACTTTAAAGATTCATGATTTAAATGGGCATGAAATGGTGACACTTGTAAATGAATATCAACATCAAGGTGAGCAAAAAGTGATTTTTGATGGAACCAATATGTATGCTGGAATTTATTTATGTGAATTAAAAACAGATCGTACATCTTCAGTGATAAAAATCATAAAATTAAAATGATCAATGGATTAAAAATTCACAGTGTAAAAATAATAGGCACAAGAAGGGCGTAACTCTTCAGTGAAACTAGCAAAATACCTTTTGATTCTTTTCTTGCCTTTAATATTGAGTCCAATGACTGCATAAAAACCCGAGTTATTTAAGGAGGATATTCAATTCAATCTGGATCCGGGATGTTTTGAAGTAGATAGACTCTATTATTTCAGAAATCCTGCAGGTCACACCATCAACCAATTGCTGTATTGCCCTTTCCCTGATACAGGTAAATATGGCGAAATCTCGTCTATTGAATTAATTATAAAGTGCGATGCAGTTCACAACTCCTCAAGTAATCGGAACGCGGGGCAACCTTTAAACTTACAATCCCGCCAAAAGCCAATGCAGTTTATCATATCCGGTATATCCAGCGGCTCAAATCCCATGAAGCTAGGTACATTATCACAACGACGCAACAATGGAACAGGCCCTTCGAAAGCGCGACATATTCACTCACCCTTCCTTTATCCATCAGTGACATCGGGATGCCTATACTTGCAGACACAACTTACCTGATAAAAGATAGTATTCGCCGTTTTTCATGGAAAAGAGCGGATTTTGTACCTCGGGAGGATTTTATTTTCACATTACCTGATTGATCCAACCCAGACTATAACTCATCCCTCACGCACCGCACACTATATCCCCTGTTTTTCTGGCTGAAATAACGGGCAACGGTAGGAAGCCCGTAATTTAACTTGATGAGCCACGCATAGCCCGGGTAATCCTCGGTGGTTGTCCAGAAGTAGGCAAAAAGATAGAGGTCATCAAAGTGATAGATGCCCCTACAGCCGGCCGGCAGCGCATTAAATCCATATTCGTTGGTACCATTTCCACCTGTACTCCATCCCCATGTTGATTTCATTTTTGTCCCACAATCGGTCCCATTATAGCCAGTGAACCCACAATCTACTGTTGAGTCGATGTATTGGGTAAGGATGCACCATTCGCCATCACTGGGCAGGTGCCAGTTTTCCGGACAAATTCCCCTCACATTACTTGGAACGGTGTTGCTGCCAGCTTCACCATTCATAATGGTTGGCCAGTCGTAAAGCCTTCCAAAGGCATTGCAATATGCGTTATTGTTGTAATAGCACCAGTTTGTTCCGGTTTCATAGTTCAGGTTTTCGGCCATCCAGCACTGGTCGCCGATTTGAACCGTAGTGTAATAATGCCCGTCCCTGGAATCAAATAGCGAATCTCCGCATGCGAAGGGTGCATTGTGGGTATACGGAGTCCACGAGCCTTTGCCGGCATTAGCTTTCCAGCAGGTGTTGAGGTCGGTTGCATTTACAACACCATCCAAATTGAAATCGCCCGGATAATAGCCTGCATTGTTTCGTTGTGGATACCAGACTTCATTCTTGTCCCGGTTATCGATCTGTTCATCTGCATTTCCATCACCGGAGCGGACACCCCATACACCCGGTGCCAATTCTTTCATAGCAAATGGCCCCGCAAAAGCTGTTTCACTTCCGGAGGTAAAGTTATATTTCCAGATGCCATCATCCTTTGTAAGTGCGGTAGAAGAGATAACTGGCAGATGATTTCGATGCCTGATACAAACATAAAGGCTGTCATTGTCCTGCAGGTTATAAGATATCGGATTGCTTCCGTCGCTTCCTGTAATTTTTCCGTTGCTAAGAATAAATCCGGTACTTCTGACTTTAACTTCCCATGATGCGGGCAGAGGAGGCGGATTGGGTTTGACCAGTTCAACAAGCACCCAATCGGTAACATTGCTGTTGGGAATAGATGAAACGGCTTCGGAATAATAATAATTCCAGGGTGGATCAGAATAGGGTTGATTCAGGGGCAGGAATCCCGATGTGTTCAGGTGGTTGGTCATCAACCCGTTTTCATAGGGTCCTTCGAGAAGTAGGGTCACATCAAGAATGAATGGAAGATACAACCTGATGTTATCAGCATACCAGTAATCAAGGTTAAACAGGTTGCCTGTGATATAGCAACAAACCTGAAAATCGGGCTGGCCTACATCATCGTTTGAAATATCGATCGCGATTTGTTCGGGTCCCACGTTTCCGCTTGGCAGAATTTCCCAAATGGAAGTCCAGAGGCCTCCTCCGGAGCGGGTGGCAACGCCGACTGCCGGGCCATCACCCTCATAATCATCGTACATGTGGTTAAACTCAAACCGAACGGTAATTAATCCAGTCAGATCAATTTCGGGTGAGATCAGCCGTGTCGTGTTGATCTCATCAAACCATTGGAACCTTGCCTCTGGAGTCGTACCACCAGCATTGGCCGAATTGTTGGCTGTCCACCGCGATGATACCTCATCAATTGTCCAGCCCTCGGGAGGCATCAGCCCTGAGCTAAAATCCTCTAACAGGTAGGTTTGTCCGATTAATAGTACCGGCCATCCGGCTAAGCAGACTGTTAATATTAAAATCCGTAAAGCATCAGTGAATGAATTTCGAAACATGATCCCTGCCCTTTGAACGGGTACTAAAATAGTATTTTTTATTCAGGCCAATGTGAAAAAGATCATCAAAGATCAAATATCATAATTTATGCAGAAAGGAGAAATGTACTTCTTGTAAAAGTTGGGTTGCCCGATCATTTTATAGAATTTATCCATATAGGTAATAATACTCTTTGCGGATTTATCATCTAACAGATCGAAATTATTGATCAAATCGTACATTTCATTTTTACGATTGAGAAATACCTTAATGATTTCATCATACTCTTTTTTGGTGTAACAGGCCCCCAAAAACATCCTGGTTTTCACTGATTGTATTTCCGGGTTCATAACATTGGTAGCATAGCTTGCATCCACAAATCCTGCATGATCAAAATCATATGGAACTGCAAAAGGAAATTCCAGGGTAAAATCCATGCTCTTTATCAGCTTAATGTTGTGCAATCCTGATACGGTCCAGTCAACATTACCTATCATATACTGAAACATCGAAAGCAATATCATTGATGACCTGTCAATATGCTTCATTCCAAATTTTTCATATTTAATGATCAGGCATTGATTTCGTCCGGCCATGACATCGCTGTCCTCAATCAAAAAGGCAAACCTGCTTTCTGTTTTTACTTTTTCTTCACTATCTATGTATTTCATTTTTATAAGCCGTACCCTGAAACTCTTTTCTGAAAACAGGTTGAAAAGCTTATAAACAAGATACTCTTTGAGTAAAACCTGATCGGATTTTTTTGAGGATCCGCAATGTGTAACAAGCTTATGGTTTTTAATCGTGTCAAGATATGCATCATCAAATGAGGCTTCACCCAGGTTTAATTTTATGGGTGGGAAATAACAAATTTTTTTTCGTGACTCACCTCTTGCTTTTATTGAAATATTCCTTTGAACCACACTGCTGTCATCATCATAAATTGTTAATGTTGCAGGAAGTTTTTCTTCATCATCTTTTTCATTTCTGAATTTACGGATATCAAAAGTGAGAGACCACTGCAGGGGTTTATCCGAGCTGAAAATATCTGGATTAAATACCAATGAATCCGCATTGCTTTCAAATGATTGCCCCATTACACACAATGCAATTAAAAACAAAATGACCATGCCCGGGAAGGCCCTCGACAACAATTTTTTCGTTATATAAGAATTTTTCATTTTAACTCAATCGGTTCAACAAGAAAAACAAATGTATCCGGTATTTTGACAGAAATTCAATTAGCCAGCAGGGAAACTAATTTCAAAAACACTTCCTTTTCCCTCCCGATAACCATCGGGATCACTCTCAACCCGGATCCGGCCCTTATGAACTTTAATCATTTCAGCACAAATAATGAGGCCAAGGCCGGTGCCTTTTTCATTTCTCAAACCCGCTGTACTTCGCGATTTAGAGCTGTCAAATAAGCTGGTCAAGGTCTCTTCCGGCATACCCGTCCCATTGTCCTCTACCCGGATAAAAACAAGAGCGGGGTTGCGCCTGGCATTCACCTTGATTAAGCCACCTTCTTTGGTATATTTCAGGGCGTTTGATATCAGATTGCTTAAGATGATTCTCAGGATATTGATATCTCCATAAACCTTTTCAGTGACAGAATTTGAAAACGCAATCTTTATCTCGTATTTAAGGGCTTCACTCTTAAAAAAACCATCCAGTTCTTCAAATAATTCAGCTATGGATATATTTTCCGGCTGGTATTCGATCCGGCCTGTTTGCGTGCGCGACCAGTTCAATAAATTGTTGAGCATTTTAAGGCTTTCTTCCGCCGAATGATTAATTATGCCAGCATACCGCTCTGCATTCTCATAGTCCTTTTCCTCCAATTCTTCTTTCAGGATTTCGCTAAAACCCACCAAGGAATTAAAAGGGGTTTTCAGATCATGTGAGATAACCGAAAACAATTTATCCTTAACCTGATTTGTCCGTTGCAATTGCAGGTTCATCTTCCGGTGTGTTACAAAACGCCAGAAAAACACCACCGCCAGAATTACCGTTAAGGCAATAATTATCAAAAGATATTTTTCTTCAATTCGCCGGGTTTCCAATTCCTGTCGGGCTATGCCAAGACGTTTACTCACCAAAAAATTATTTTGTATTTCATGAAAGGTCTCAAGTTGTTGAATTGATAAAATGGAATCATATAGAGATAGAAATTGGCCCAGGCTTTCGGTGGCTTTTTTATAATCATTCAACCTGCGGTAAAATTTTGCATAGGTTTCATAGGTCTCCAGGATTTTAAAGGGGATGCCCAGCCTTATGCTGATGTCAAGTGCTTGCCTGAGGGCGGTTTCCCCTTCTTTTTTCTTGTTCTGTTCGGCATATACAAGTGCAAGGCCAATGTAGCTGTCAATCTGTCCGTAAAGATAATTGCGCTGTTGGTTTAATCGGATGGAGTGCATAAAATGCTCATACGCCTTGTCGTATTCTTTTTGTAAATAATAATTATCCGCCATCCCATTTAAACAATAAGCTGCATAACGAACATTATTAATATCCAGATGCAGCTGATATGCCTCATCAAAAACTTCCCCGGCCTTATCCAGGTCACCCTTGTGCTGGTGTGTTATGGCCAATTCAAGCATTACGGAAGCAAGGCCTGTTTTATCATCAACTTTTTCCCTCATTTCCCTTACTTTATTAAAATATTCCAGGGCCAGTTCATAATTTTTTTCAGCACGATAAACCAATGCCAGGTTAATATAACCGTATGCCAAGCCAATCGTGTCGTTTAAATTCGTAAAAATGCCGAGTGAATTTTCAGCATAATTCAGGGCCAGTTCAACATTTCCGCTAAACATAAATGCATCCCCCAGGTTATTATAGGTATAGGCCAGTTGAGTGGAATCTTTCGTACTTAAAAAGCCCTCTATGGCCTGGTGAAAATAGGGAATCGCACTTTTATAATCGTGTAAATAGTGGAGATAAACCACTCCTAAAAAATTACACAGCCGTGGAATTTCCTGTTTAAATTCAAATTCTACAGCTAAGGCAAGAGCCTCTTTTCCGATTAAAAGTGATGAATCCTGATTCTTTTCACGGAGACTCCAGCATTTGTCCCCCAGTTGTTTTATGTAGGTTTCCAAATCTTTGGTGCTAAATCGCTCTATCTCTGATCGTGTGTGGTTCAGGGTAAAACCCATTAGAGTGGAAAATACAAACAAAAGGCAGAATGAAGATCGATTCAATAGTTGCATGCCAAAAAAATAAGTAATAAATTATATGTTGACAAATATAGAAATAATTATACCCTGACACCTAATTCCGTTTTTGGAAACCATGTACAGCAAAATATTCTCAGGCTGTACAGAAATACAAAAAGTGAAAATAGAGCTTCAAAAAGTTCCCCGTCACCATTAAAGGTGGAGCCAGCCGTTATGAAGAGCAGGAAAAAGAGACTCCGGTGCGGTAATAAGAGTTCCCATACATAAGAATTTTTATCATTCGGAAAGAACCAGACGAACAACATAATGATGAAAAATGATATTCCAAACAATGGATATATGTATCGCAATGCAGGATTCAGAAAATTGTGCAGGTTTGTTTCATTCTGGTAATTATATGTCTCAAAAACAGCTCCGGATTTCCATCCGAACAAACGTTGTCCCCAGCTAATCTCCTCTCCGAAAAAAACAAACAAGAGTCCCGACATAACCAATAACAAAATCATGATCTTTTGACCTGTCTTTGGTGTTTGTGCTATCTTTTTAATTTTGAACATGGCGGCTGCCAGTATGGCCGAAGACAGTAACAGCAGCAGTGCACTCACTTTTTCCACTATTCCCTCCTGAGGTGTCAGGCCAAAAAACATGTCGGAAAGATGCAATATGAATCCTAAAAAAGTGCCTGTAAATAGAACTCATCCGTTGACCTTTATTTTGCTTTCAATCCGGTCGCTAAGGAAAAACTGCTTTATCTGATCCACAGCAATAATTGCATTAAGCATGCGGTATGTTTTTCTTGTCAGGTTGCGAATAAGTTGATTTGCCCTGCCGGTTGCCATCAACAAACAATAAACCAATAAAAACAGAAGTATAAATGCAAAGAAAAGCTTTATCAATATCACTGTTAAAGGATTAAACTGATGATCGACGCTTAATTTATCCTCACCAAATTTTACAATAAATTCAATGAAAAGGTTAAATACAAAAAAAATCATCAGGGTAGCTATTGCACCTGCCAATCCAATAATTCTGTGTTTTTTGGTTACATTATGCCGGGTGATCATAAAGCAAATTTAGATTAAATTGGTATGTTAATATAATTTTCAATAAGTTTTTTGAATTAAGTAACCAATCAAAAACTGGTGTTGATAATTCCTATTTATAGTAAAGGCATTAATTCCTTTCCATAATCATACTGCAAATCCTCGTGGAGCGATTTGATGGTTTTTTGGATTTTCTGGATCTGTCGTGTATAAAGATTGTTTATTGCAATACTTCCAGCAGATAAAAAGCCCGAATCCTTCATCTTTTTGCAAAAATAAATAAGCAATTCCACTTCGGTTTGTTTGTTGCCTGAATAACGGATGAATTTATTGGTGTTTCTTACAATCTTTCGAATGCTCTTTTTAGCAAAATAGAGGTTATTTTTATTTATTTCGGAAAACTGCTCATCTATGTCCAACTTAACGGATTCAATATAAGCCTGCTCATCCTGAATTTCAAAAAGCAGATAGGTAAGCAACTCTTTGTTTTCTTTTTTAAAACGGGCCAGGCGCAAACATATCTCCAATAATTCATTTGAAGAACGGTTCTTCATTTCTCGTTTGAGGTGACTGATGTAAGCGGCTTTCATT
>JABMQA010000152.1 GCA_013203545.1 Bacteroidota bacterium | reverse complement strand
TTGATTGCAAAATTTTCGAAAGATGCGGATTGTCACAGTTGTTACGATATTTTTTATAACCTCAAATCGCTTACACACGATCAGATCATCCACAATATCATTCATATGATGCAGCAGAAAAAACTGGTATAATATTCAAGTTCATCTGCGGTTCAATACGGTCAGAATTTCGCTGTCATTCTATTGCCATAAAAACTATTTTTGCCGCAAAAATAGTTTTTATGGATACATCACATGAAAATCAGCCGCAACCTTTAAGGGTCTTTTCTGAACAATTTGCCGACATCAGGATACTTCGCTACCAGGTGCCAGGTTTCGGGGAGTTACCACTTCAACAAAAAACTTTGCTCTATTATTTATATGAGGCGGCTTTATCGGGCCGCGACATGATTTACGATCAAAATTACAAATACAACCTGTTGATCAGACGTACACTCGAAAACATCTTGAAATCCTTCACCGGTGATCGCAAATCAGGGGAATGGGGTAAATTTCTCGAATACGTTAAAAAGGTCTGGTTTTCAAACGGGATCCATCATCATTACTCTATGGACAAATTTATACCGGATGTTTCCGGTGAATATTTCCTGCATCTTCTGAAAAACTCAGACACTTGTTGTATTCCTTCTGTTTGGAAAAGTGTTGAAGAATTTTTTGCATTCGTCAAACCCCTCATCTTCAACAAGGATTTAGATACCAAGCGTGTGGTCCAGGATCCTGAGGTGGATATGATTCTGACTTCGGCCAACAACTTCTATGAAAATGTTTCGCAAAACGAAGCTGAGGAATTTTATAAAAATCAGTCCGAAAATTCCGGGTCACGGCCTGTTTCGTTCGGCTTAAATTCGAAGCTGATAAAAGAGGATAATATTGTTAAAGAAAAGGTTTGGAAGTTTAATGGCATGTATTCGCCAGCCATCGAAAAGGTGATTTACTGGCTTGAAAAAGCTGCTGACATCACCGAATCGGAATTGCAAAAAGCTGCGCTGACAAAGTTGATTGAATTTTACAAAACCGGTAACCTTAAGAAATTTGATGAATACAGTATCCTCTGGTTAAAGGATACGGAATCAGAGATTGATGTTGTTAACGGGTTCATAGAGGTTTATGGTGATCCGCTTGGAAGAAAGGCAACTTTTGAATCTGTTGTTTCAATCCGTGATATAGAGGCTTCCAAACGGGCGGAAATCATCAGTAAAAATGCACAGTGGTTTGAGGATCATTCGCCATCCAATCCCCAATACAAAAAGAAAAACGTAACGGGGGTAAGTGCTCGCGGGATCAACGTGGTTGTGGAATCGGGCGATTGCTCACCATCAACCCCCATTGGCATCAACCTGCCGAATGCCGACTGGATCAGGGCTGAGCATGGTTCTAAATCGGTTACCATCAACAATATTATGGAGGCTTACGATATGGCATCAAAAGAATCGGGCGCCATCGAGGAGTTTGCCTGGTCGGAAAAGGAGGTTGAACTTTCGAAAAAATGGGGATTGCTGGCTTCCAACCTGCATGTGGACCTGCATGAAATTGTTGGACATGGATCAGGAAAATTAAAAGATGGTGTGGGAAATCCTTCTGACACACTTAAAAACTATGCTTCCACGATCGAAGAAGCCAGAGCCGACCTGTTTGCACTCTATTTTACCATCGATCCCAAACTGATCGACCTGGGCCTTATGCCGGAGATTGAAACAGGAATAGCGGAATACAACTCATATATCAGGGGTGGGTTGATGACACAGCTTGTGCGTGTGGGGTTGGGAAAAAATATCGAAGAATCGCACATGCGGAACCGGCAACTCATTGCCAAATGGGCATACGAAAAAGGCCTTCATGACAACGTAATTGAGAAAAAAACCAAAGAAGGCAAAACCTATTTTGTAATTAATGATCATATTTTACTCAGGGATATATTCGGTGCATTGCTGCGCGAAATCCAGCGAATAAAATCGGAAGGCGACTATGAAGCTGCCAAATCCCTGGTTGAAAATTATGGCGTTAAGGTTAACAGGGATCTGCATGAGGAGGTTTTAACACGCTGGAAGAAACTTAACATCGCACCCTTTGCCGGTTTTATAAACCCCAGGCTGGTACCGGTTTTTGAAAACGATTCGATCGTTGATGTAAAAATCGAATATCCTGATGATTTTTCAGAACAGATGCTGGAATATGCTGAGAAATATGCTTATCTGCCGGAGATAAATTAGAGTCTGGCAATAATGTCTTTGCTTCCGCAATTCATTAAAATAAAAATAATATTAGGGGTCATTTCGATCGTTAGTTGTAAATTATTAAAGGACCACCGAATAACTATTATTGACTATTGAATGACCACCAAATGACTATTAATGACAATTGTATGACAAAAATAAAAATTTGCTGTATTCAAAATATCCCCGAAACCCGGTTGGCCATGGATGCAGGTGCTGACATCCTTGGCCTCGTTTCGGCAATGCCCAGTGGGCCGGGGCCAATTGATGATGATACAATCGTTGAAATCGCAGCGTTCTGCAAGGGAAAAATTGAAACATTCCTCCTGACCTGCGAAACAAATCCGGAAAAAATAATTACTCAACACAATAAGTTTCGTACCGATTCAATCCAACTGGTCGATTCCATCAGTGAATCCACCTATCGGCAACTTCGCAAATCGTTACCCAACACCAAACTGGTTCAGGTAATTCATGTTAAAGATCAGACA
>JABMQA010000151.1 GCA_013203545.1 Bacteroidota bacterium | reverse complement strand
GGTTTATTCTCCCAGCAATATTGTTTACATTTTTCCATTACATGAAAAGTCAGTCTTTATGTTTGACCTAAATAGCAATGTGTTATCTTCAATACCGATAGGTATTTCCAATATTAGGGCAGAACCTCATCCATCATGGAAATATTTGTATGGTATTTCAAACTATGAATATTTGGTTAAGTTTAACATACAGGGTAATATTCCGGAAGTTGTTTATTCAACTTTGGATATGGCTTTTGGATATAAGTGCTGGGTATCGGAAGATGGCAATCGTATCATTACTTCCAATAAGAAGGTCTTATCAATTAATCCGGATACCACTGGTTATGATATAACAAGTATTTCGGAGATAGGCTGTTTGTTAGAATACAGAACCACGTTACAACTCGTACAGAATTCTCAGAAAAATGAATTTTATTTTTTGGAAACGCTTCATCCATATTATTCAGACCCCAGAAATCTGTTGGTTCTAAACAATAATTTGGACTTCAAGAATGAAATTTCTCCAGAAGGATTTCATTATATCGAACCAGACGGCGGTTACGCTATTGCACAGGCAGAAATACAGTTTGTTTTTTACGATGGGAGTGGGCAAAATGTTATTCTGATAACAAGACCAGTGTTATCCACTCACATTCTGGAAGATGCAATCGAGATTATACAATGAGAAAAAAGCTATAATTCAGATTTCTTGTCTGGCAGAGCTAAAATTTGAAGAATTGCATGATGAGCTTAATTTGTGATGCTTACCCCCGGATTACAAATCCTGGGGAGCATGTAACGTACTGAGTTAGACAAAAATTAATTTTTTCATGACAAATATTTTAAATGATTCGAAATCACTTTATATAAACAATTGGTTTGGTAATAATACCTTTATCAGTTTGAATACAGCAAAAATACATGCCAGAATTAACCATGTTTCCGAAATTGTCTTTTCCATCCCATCTTACATGGTATCTGCCTGTATCTTTGACTTCATCGCTTACCAACCTTTTGACCACCACACCGGATATGTCGATAACAGATACACTAACTTTCGCATGTGAATTAATTTCATATTCTATTTCAGTACATGATCTGAATGGATTGGGATAGATATTGATGTCAACCGATTTCGGCATTTGATTATTCCCCTCGGCATCCGTAATTATGTCTGCCTGTGCAAACATAATAGGCCTGTCTCCCCCAAGAATGTCCATTTTGCAATAGGTTGTAAAAAGTTTGTTATTAAACAAATAAAGTTTAATGCTTCTGATCGAATAACCTGCTGTATCGACAATCGTTCCAATCCAATTGTTACCATACAAGTAATAATGAACCAACTTAAATCCATTATTAAAACTTTCCCTGTTGATAATATGCGGTATGTTGTTCGCATCGACGACAATCTGTTGATATTCCGCTCCTTCTACCACGAATTGCGGATCAGTCCACTCCTGGCCATTATAATAACGGTAAAGCGTCGTATCAGGATCCATGCTCCCGGTTGTTTGCTGGCGCCAGGCTATATGTGGGCTGTTGTTGTTATCGAGGGCAATGCTTTTGCTGCCTGTTGTCGGGGAACTGATATCAATTATTTCGCTCCAGGTATTGTTATCGGCGTTATATCTGCAATAAGCAACATGGTCGTCACTGGCGCTTTGTTCCTCGGAATGATAGGTTCCGACCACATGGATATTGTTCAAGTTGTCGATGGCCTCCTGCGCAAAATACAAAAAATGGCCACTTCCGGGATAAGGATTGATAATTTCACTGAAGATACCGTTTTCATAATACCTGTAGAAAGTGTTGCCACACCAGTTGAACCAAAAGATATGAAGCCGGTCGTTGTTATCGATTTCGAAGGTGCTGTGAAATGATGCCGGTATGTTTTCCGAAACCAATATCCTGTTGCTCCATTGTGAACCATCAAAAATTTGCATATAAATCATTTCATCCAGATAATGAAGTAAGTCATAATCGTAAGTAATGAAAAGATTATTTTCAGAATTGCTCCTGATATTGAGGTTGGCCAGCATCAGCGAATCATTATCTGAAATCGGGATGGGTGTGCGCCAGGTTAAGCCGTTATCAATGGATTTGGAATAATAAATCTTTGAAAAATATGTGGCTTCCCTGTATTCCCAGATACAGTGCAGCGTGCCCAAGTTGTCCATTGTTATATCCGGACAATGATTTGATCCTGGCATATTGGAAACGTTCACCGGCTCAGTCCATACCTGTGAATGGGAAAAAATACATTGAATGATTAACAGAATTGAAATAGACAGGCTTTTCATTTTGCTATGCATTTTATAGCAAGGGTTTCAGTTTTATAAAAGTGAGGCGGGCATGGACTAAACTTTTTCATTATAGATAATGCGGGTTTGTTTCATCATCAGCGCCAATCATAAAAATCATAATAATCAGCGTTCCGGTCTTACTACTTCAACTTCTCCGTTTTAATACTGTAGATAATCCCAAACAGGGATACGATTGCGGTGATGATATAAAACAGGAGGCTCAGTGCAATGGAATTGGTGATTTCGAGGTGCATGATCTGAGCGCCAAACAGGAAGGTAACTTCACGTGAACCGATCCCACCAATGGTAATGGGCATAGCAGCCACTATGGATGAAATCAGGAATACAAAATATATTCCAGTGTATGGTCGAAAGTATGGATTGATGCAAGGATAAAAATGGCCGATACAACCTGCGACAATTGTACAAGTAACGATTGCCCCAGGGTTTTGAATAGAATCGTAAGAAAATGGCCGAAAAATCTTTTAATCACAAAATAAAATACAATGACAGAAATGGGAATCAGCAACCATACAAAGTATTTATAAATTATCGGGATAGGGATAAACAGCGACAGGCCAACTGCAAGGCAAAATAGCGCCAGCAGGCCAATGACCCTGTCGATGAGAATGGCCCAGAAAATCCTTTTTGCTTTAACATCAAACCGCTTGTTCAGCAGATAAATTTTGTATCCGTCACCACCGATCCCACCGGGCAGAAAAAGGTTGTAAAACATCCCCAACAGGTACAGCCTGATGTTGTATTTATCTGAAATGTCAATATCCACTTTTCCAAGGTAGTTGTTCAGGCGAAAAGCTGAAATCAGTTTGGAAAGGGCAAAAAATGCCAGAGCCGCAATCAGGTAGGCGGGATTTACTTTCGAGAATATTTCAGCAAGTTGTTTAATGTCAATTTTATAAATAACAAAACCCAGTATCCCGAGAGAAAGGATTATTTTAAGAGCGGTTTTGATATGTTTTGGGATGGTAATTTTCAAACCTGATTAATTTATTTTACCTGCCAAAGATAGCCTTCTTTGGCACATCCCGAATAAATAAATGGTTACTTTTGGCCATCCAAATTAAAATGATCAGAAATGAAACAAAAAGCTTTTCAGGATTACTACCCCGACGATTTCAACCACTGTTATGGCTGTGGGGGATTGAATGAACATGGTCACCAGATTAAAAGTTACTGGGATGGCGAGGAAGCAGTGGCCGAATTTGAACCAAAATCATATCACACTTCCCTGCCCGGATATGTGTATGGCGGATTGATAGCTTCGCTTATCGATTGCCATTCCACGGGTACGGCAGCGGCGGCACTTTACAGGAAGGAAAACCGCCCCATGGATACAGAGCCTGTATTCAGGTGCGTAACCGCATCGCTGCATGTGGATTATCTGAAACCTTTGCCACTCAATGGTAAAATAAAGCTCCGGGCTGTCGTAAAACAAATCGAAGGCAACCGGGTAACCATTAAGGTGGATATGTTTGGTATGGATGAATTATGCGCCAGGGGTGAAGTTGTTGCAGTGGCCGTTGGTGAAAAGTGGATTAACAAGTGGATGGATAAGGTATGACTGACATAAAATCCTTTTATAAATCCAGGGTAGAAAAGCTGGAACAACAATTCAAACTAATGGGATCCAGGTCGCGAAGGATTTCATTTTTGCGATTGGCTACATTTATCATTGGCCTGGTTCTTATTTATGTTGCATCCGGCCATACTGTTTATCATGTGATTGTGGCTGCTGTTGTTTTTCTAGTAACTTTCGTATCCACAGTTATCTGGCATACCAAAACCCTTCAGCGAAAAGATGATCTTGAACGGTTGCTGAAAATTAACAACGACGAATACCTGACCCTGCAAAACAAGTTTTCGCAATTTGATGGTGGAAGTGAATTCCTTCATCCCGATCACCCTTTTGCCGATGACCTGGATATATTCGGGGATGGATCCATTTTTCAATACATCAACCGGTCGTGGACGGTGGAAGGGAAGCAAAGGCTGGCCAACTGGTTTTCGGGACCGGAAACAGATAGAGATGCCATTATTCAAAAGCAACTTGCAGTAAAAGATCTGGCAACCCGAATTGACTGGCATCAAAACCAGCAATCAACCGGGTTGTGGTTGAGCGAAGAAAAAGACGATCAGCCGGGATTGATACAATGGGTGCAAAAGCCGGCGGTATTTGGTAAAAAGATCTACAGGGTGTTGTTGTGGATCAATCCAATCTTGTCTGCATTTATGCTTTACCTTGCAATTGCCGGTTTCCTTACGCCGCAACTGTTTGTGATATATTTAATGATTCCGATTAATATTGCCTTTAGCAGGTTTAGAAAAGTTGGACTGGAACACGAGCAGGTG
>JABMQA010000150.1 GCA_013203545.1 Bacteroidota bacterium | reverse complement strand
TCCTTTATAAATATTTGTGTTTAGGATGTCCCAATGCGGAAAACAGGAGTTATTTAATAACCCTGCGATTTTTCAAGTCATAAACCCGTCCTTTACCTAATAGATAGAAACGCTCGCTTTCTTCAGGGAGTTGAGTAATTTCAGGTCGTTCGATTGACCAGTCTTCTTTATCGCGCACAAACTGACAAAAGCTACCATCATAAACCGCTACAAAACTTTCGCCAATTACTTCAAAAGTATCACCCTGAACAATGATCCCGGTGTTTTCATCCAATCCCAGACCCAATAAATGAGGGTGTTCACGTAAAATTTCAAAAATATCAAACTGGCGGTTTAGCTTCAATAAATGTTGATCAATTGCTACATTTTTCAGAAATCCCAGGCCTTCTTCGTGATCGCCCATCATAACAACATTGGTTTTGGTATCCCCCCTCACTAAATATGAGCCCTGAATAGATGCTCCTGCTGAGCTTCCACCAATAACTCCTCCCCTGTCCAACACTTTGAACAATTCTTTATGAGCCAGGGTATTTAAAAAGCCATCTGCTATGCGCCACTGGCGGCCACCCATAAAATAAACAGCATTGGCAGTTCTGAGAGGTTTAACAAATTCTTCCGTATTTGCTTCTTCGGGATTACGTGTATGAAGGATTTCAATATTTTTAAAACCAATTGATGTAAAGGTTTTAATAATTTTAGATGATTGCTAATTTATAGTCTGATTTTGCAATTATTGAAAAAGTTCCGACATCCGGAAGTTTTGTATCAGATCCAAAGCTATTAATTGTACCGGGATTAAAAAAATAAATAGTATTTTGCACATTACAGGACAGGTGAAATATTCAGGCTATTAAGGTCCCTAATGATGAAAGTGTGTTCCGGTTTTCTTTGCTTTATAATTAGGTTGTGAGGCAAAAAATTTCATGTGGCGTTTAATATCATCTAATAAAAGATTTGCCATATCGCGGCTAAAACCCTCTTTTACAACAATCCGTTCAACAACCAGGTCCTCGTGGTTTTTAGGCATTGAATATGCCGGGATCAGCCATCCTCTATCGCGAAGCCGTTCAGACATATCATACAAAGTATAGTTGGTTTCTTCCTTAAGTTTCCAGGTAAAAACAGGAATATCACTACCATCACTTATAAGTTCGAACGGTCCAAGTTTAGCTATTTCACCGGATAAATAAAGAGCTGCATCCTGACAGGATTGCTGAATACGCCTGTATCCTTCTTTACCTAATCTGAGAAAATTATAGTATTGGGCAACAATCTGGCTTCCTGGGCGTGAAAAACTAAGTGCAAACGTAGGCATTTCTCCGCCAAGATAATTCACATAAAATATCAGGTCTTCAGGGAGTTCGCTTTTATCTCGCCAAACTACCCAGCCAACACCCGGATAAACTAAGCCATACTTATGTCCTGAAGCATTGATTGATTTAACCCATTTTAACCTGAAATCCCATTCAATTTCTGGTTGGATAAAAGGAGCAATAAAACCCCCGCTTGCTCCATCAACATGGATTGGGATTTCCCAGCCGGTTTCCTTATTCAGCTTATCCAGTGCATCATTAATTTCCTTGACAGGTTCATATTGTCCTGTGAAAGTTGTTCCCATTATAACTGCAACACCAATAGTATTTTCATCGCATAATTTCAGGACTTCTTCGGCATTGATAATATAACGATCGCCTTCAATATAAATAAACCTTGGTTCTACATCCCAGTATCTGCAAAATTTCTCCCAGCAAACCTGAACATCTATTCCCAAAACCAGATTTGGTTTATCAGTTGGTTTTCCTTTTGCTTTCATTCGTTCACGCCATCTCCATTTCATAGCCATACCGCCAAGATGAACAGCTTCACTGGAGCCAATTGTTGAACAACCGATTGCTTCTTCTTGTTCTGGCGAATTCCATAATCTTGCAAGCATATTTACGCAACGCATTTCCAGTTCGGCAGTTTGAGGATATTCATCCTTATCAATCATGTTTTTATCAAAGGTATCAGCCATAAGC
>JABMQA010000149.1 GCA_013203545.1 Bacteroidota bacterium | reverse complement strand
CAGGTGGACCCGGCGCTATCAAGTGGGAAAAACCGGTTTTAATCACATCATTCCACGGATATTCAATCGTTTTTTCCTTTCTTGCTGGTTTATCCGTGATGTAATTGTAATCCCAGAATGAAAAACTACATGCTTCATTCACTTTAATAAAGTATGTTTTTTCCTTTCTTAATAAATAGAGGTTTCCTTCAAAATTGGACCACCATAATTCTTCTCCTCCAATCTCTTTAATGATTTCAAATGAACTACCCAGTGAGTCGGTTAAATAATGCCTGTAGAAATCATTTGTGCTTAATACAGGCAATAGATTCCAGCCATTGTGCTCCATATTGAACTCGACTGTTTTGTTTCTTACCTCCAAGCCATAAAACTCAACCGAATCATGTACAGACATACGAGCAATATAACCTGAATGTGTATCCCAGTTTTCGATGGTATTTATTCCCATTTGAGGGATATAAAACTGGTTGAAATTTCGAAGGAAAGTAAAATGATCCTGGATAAGTTCGAAAAGAAGAAATACTGAGGTGTATTCAGGAATTACATAACTTGAAATCCCAGTGTAACCTGCAGGTAAATCAACAAATTGAGTTATAGGCATTATTGGATCATCTCTGAATACTTCTATTGCATATGTGTAGTCAGCACCCCCAACACTAACTTTGGCAGTTACAATATTCTGATAATCAGGTAAATATATTTCTTCTGCGTTAAATTTGCCATCTACTACAGGATAAGATTTCCCATTTACCTGAACCTCATTGATCAGTTCATTTTCACAAACACCCTCAACATCTATCAGGAAATCAAAGGTATGTGTATAACAGGGGGGTGAGGTGATAACGATATTTTTTGAATTATTTTCACGGTCTATCGCTACCGGCGTCCTTTGCAAAGAAGACCCTGGAATTGCGTATCCGGTATGTGGGTTGCACCAATCCATATTGTGTATAATTGAATATTCACGAGGGGGGTATGAACCGAATTCATCATAGGGCGGAAGGTCAACAGTGTAATATTGGGGGTCGAAGTACAACCATCTGTTATGGATAAAAGTAAGAACAGTATAATGTTGAGAATAACGCAATTCCGATCTTGCTTCAACCATTAATACCCTGTTTTTCGGAAAACCGCTTCTGTAAAGTAATGTGGTGGTTATTTGCGCTTTAGATGTGCATGATCCCCAGGGGATAAACCCGAATTTATAGTAAGTACTTGCAATTCTATTTATGGAAGCCCAGCCCCCTTCATTCATATAGGTACTAGCAATAATCCAATCTGGATCACTAGGGGCATACCATGTATTATCCCTGAACCATAACCATATAATATTAAGTTTTGCATAAAGCAATGAATCATCAAAGGTTGGAAATGATCCTGCCCCAATTTCGTCAAGCAGCATATCTATGATGCCTGATTGCTGGTCTATATCGGGAAAGTAATCTTCACCTTGCTCAACAAACCCATCTTCCCTGTAACAAAATATGCCATTATATTCATAATGTACCAGTCCCATATTGATTGTTTCGACAAGAAAATCTATAGGCATGGAATGGAGGGGAAATTCTATAGCCTCATAAGGTTCCTGAAATGTAAAACTTTTAGAAATAAACCCCGGTGCATAGACTAAAACTGTATAATCATCTGCTATGGGCACTTCAATGGAATAATAACCACTGCTGTTTGAAGTGTCACTATAAACATCTCCGTATGGTGGCCATTCTCCATTACCTGCATAAATTACTGCCCCCGGGATGCTTTCACCGGTTATGGTGTCATACACATGGCCGGTAAACCAATCTGTTTGACAAAAACTGATGTGTGTAAAAATTAAAAGAAATAATACAATGCCGGAAATTTTTTTTGTTCTCATTTGTCTGAAGATTAATGTTTATTATTTTAGATTCGAAATAAATATAATATAAAGATATGATTTTGATTAATTAAAATATTCCTACAAATATAATAATTTGAGGTCGGATTACAAATATTTTGGTTTGTTTTTCATAAAAAACAAATACTTTATTTATCAGATATAAAAAAGTGCTAAAAAGTAACACGGAAAAAAACCTACAATCTATACAATGCGGCAAGCAGACGCAACTTGCAACCCTGATGGAATAGCTACACTTCGTTTAACATTCCACCCCAAAGAAATAAAAACTTCATGGGGTAAACAAGATAAACCATTCAACCATTTAATCATTCAATCATTCAACCATTCAACCATTCAACCATTTAACAATCCACTCACTAATTAGTGCCGGTCTATAAAGTCACGTTCTAACAATTTAAGATTTTAGAATTAAGAATTAAGATTTAAAATTATATTGATTATCAGCGAATTAAAAAAGAAGAATCTAAAATCTAAAATCAT
>JABMQA010000148.1 GCA_013203545.1 Bacteroidota bacterium | reverse complement strand
GCCACATATTACCTGATGCTAACCATTTGTTGGTGTAGGTACTGATAAGTGCAGGATACTGCTTAAAAAGTGTCCCAACCAAATGTGGCGCAATGAAGTCAACAGTATCCCACCATGATTTTGTTGTGACCATGTATTCGATCATACCCATGAATTCTGCATCGATCTTCTTTTTATATTTTTCGGGCAGGAATAAGCCAAAATGTTGAAATTCCCTTTCGGGCTGCTCCCAGAGTTCCTTTATTATTAGTGCCAATTCGATAACACCATCAAGCTGGTGGGTTTTAAGAAATTCTTTTCTGATCTCTTTTTGCCGTGGCGCTCTGATACCAAAAAAGTCAAATTGATCCCGTAAATAGGCTTTCGACCGTTTTGCCAATTCAGGATTGGCATTTTCATTAAAAGTTTGCCGCAGATCATTTACAAATTCGCTCATTTGATGATTATTTTTTTTGATCCGGCCGGGTTGCCGTCAGTGTCGATACACCTAATATAATATGTTCCTGATGGCATGGCTGAGCAATCCCACCTGATACTATCATTTTTTTGATCATTTTTAATCTCTTGTACCAGGCTTCCGTTTGATGAATAAATATCGATAAGTAGCGGAATGTACATCCTGAAATGAATAAATACCACATCATTGGCAGGGTTGGGATATACCTCGATATTATTTTCAGAGGATTTGTTTTCTGAATTTAATCCCACATACATTTCGTCCCAAACAGCCAGCGTGTATTCGCCTTTGTGCAAATAGGGGACTTCGATGTACCCTATATTGGCGTTCCCGGTTTGATTAAAATAAACCGATTGCCAGTCGGCCTCGCGTGACGGCCTGTAAAGAATAACAATGGAGTCGTTTGCATTGGTCAGAAGTGTGTTGTCGAGATAATTGTATTTGCTGTAAAAAAAGCTTCCGGATAATGCGAACCCTTCCGGAAAGATTCCATCGATGCGCCAATGCCGGTAGTCGGATAGCGTAAGTCCCTGCAAAGGTGTTTTAAGCGGATCGGGGGCAACCCATCTGTGTGTGACCCGCACAAACGCAGAATCGCCTGGTGAAATTTCGTTTGTGGTGAGGTTAACATAAACGTACCCTAAATTTTTATTGCCGGTTTCGGTAATGATGACATTTTCATCAGAGGTAGCATCTGCACATTTATCATAATAATCCATCATGACCAGCGTGGGCTCAAATCCGATATTAAAGGTCTGGCCTCCTGTTTCACCCGAAAATTCCATTAATTGGGTTTCCGTTTCCCATTCATCATTCATAAAGGTTACATCCACACGGTTGGAGTTGTAAAAGCTGGTGGCACCTTTGAGCTTTTGTTTTGCAAAAACCGTAACGTCATAGGACGATCCGCTATTTGCCACTGCAAAGGAATCTACCGAAAATTCAGGGAACCCGGGTGAAAACACCCAGCCTTCAAAAAAATCATCCAGATTGAGCGATGTATGTGCGGTTAGAATATCCCGTAGATCCCATGAGGAGGCATAATTAAATTTGTATGCATCAACGTATTCCCTCACTGCCGGAAAAAATTCTTCATCGCCAATATAATTTCTAAGCGTATGGCAAACAATTCCACCTTTCTGATAAACAGTTTCTCCGTACGTGTATTCGGTGGGGATGCCATACAGTGCAAGGTATCCGCCATCATCGATATGGGCTTTGTAAACCACCTCTTTGTGTTTTTCACGGTAAACTTCATTGGCCGTTTGTTGGTCATAAATGGCTTCCCAGTACAAAAGTTCGCAAAATACTGCCCAGCCCTCATTAATCCACATGTCCTCGGCTGATGCACAGGTGATGCCATCGCCAAAATACTGGTGCGACAGTTCGTGTGCCATGAGCGATTCGTAGTTAAGGTTTCCACTGATACAAAAATGAGGGAAGGCAATATTGGTGGAGTGTTCCATCGCGCCAATGGCTGTCCCCACGTAGCCAACCCTTTCCCACAAGTAGGGGCCGAACCAGTTTTCATAAGCTTCAAGGGTTGGTATCAGCGTTTGAAATGTGCCTTCAACTTTTGCAGTGTCGGCCGGCCTTACGTAAAGTCCAATGGGAATATCTTCACCGGTAAGCGAATTAAAAGTCATTGGCATATTAATGTATTCACCAATAGCAACAGATGCAAGGTAAGTGGGGATATCGTCATGAAGTTTCCAACGATAGGTTTGGGTGCCATTTCCATTGTTGATGATCTCCAGTAGGGTTCCGCCACACACAGCAACTTTTGGCTCGTCAACCGTGACAAATATTTCGTAGATGGCCCGGTCGTGAAAATCGTCGATACATGGGAACCATGCTTTACCCAGGTTGTGTGGATCAGAATCGAAACCAACCCCAAGATTAAATGCGTAGGCCCCGCTGAAATGAAACCCACCCCAGTCTTCGTGGAACGGCTCGCCATGGTAGGCGACTTTTACAACCACTTCATCACCGGTATTTACAGGCGATGAAAGCGGAATGATCAGCCACGGGTCAATATATTCGAAATCATTGACCAGCTGATTGTAAACAAAAACCTCATCAACTATTAAATCCAGTAACTCCAGCTTGATTTCAGTTAGGTTGTCAACTTTCGACAATAAGGTAACAATGGTAAATGCATCAATTGTTTTTGCCGTGGTATTAATTTCATTAAGGTGTATCTCGTAATAGGT
>JABMQA010000147.1 GCA_013203545.1 Bacteroidota bacterium | reverse complement strand
GCATTGTAGGGTTTGCCAATTTGTTGTTAGATGCCGAGGATGATGATGAACGCAAAGAATTCATCGATATTATCCTTACCAATGGCGAGCATCTTTTGGCACTTATCAACGATATCATCGATGTCTCAAAAATTGAAGCCGGATTATTGAAGCTCAATGAGCAAGAGTTTATACTTAATGAGCTAATAGATGAGATTTTTGCCTTTTTCGGATCAAATTTAAATGTTCAGGAAAAAGGCCTGGAACTTATTTCCAAAAATGCGCTTTCAGATACCGATTCAATGATCATTGCCGATCGGATGAGGCTGAAGCAAATACTTATTAACCTAATTGACAATGCATGTAAATATACCTCCAATGGAAAGGTTGAGGTGGGGTACACAGTCCATGATAATTATGTGAATTTTTACATCAAGGACTCTGGTGAAGGGATTGATTTGCATCACCAGCATTATATTTTTGAAAGGTTTATGCAAGGTAACCTCGACCACACTCCCGAACATGAAGGTACGGGATTGGGTTTGGCCATCTCAAGGGCCTTTGTAAATTTATTGGGTGGTGAAATTTGGGTAGAAAGTGAATTGGGTATCGGGTCGATATTTTATTTTACTTTGCCTTTTAAAAGAGGTGAAGAATCGACGTTTAATGTTGAGCAACAAAATTTATTTCTTATGGAATATAACTGGAAAAACAAGGTAATACTGGTTGCTGAGGATGTGGCTACTAATTACCTTTTGGTAAAAAAATCCCTTCGGAAAACTGAGGTGAGCCTCATATGGGCAAAAAATGGTCAGGAAGCTGTTGATGAGTGTGGGAAAGGTGATCAGATCGACCTGGTTTTAATGGATATCAGGATGCCTGTGATGAATGGTTTGGAGGCAACAAAGCAGATAAAGACAATTAACCCGGCTTTGCCGATCGTGGCACAAACTGCTTATGCCATGGATGGGGACCGTGAGCGCAGTTTGCAAGCCGGCTGTGACGACTACATCTCCAAACCCATCAACCTGAAGGAATTTATTGAGCTGATCGGGAAGTACCTCGAAAAATAATTTTTTAATCCATAGACCAGCAATAAATGGAACAATCAATACAACACAATATTTCGGTATTGTTCGTTGAAGATAATGAAACCATCAGGTTTTTATACGACCGTCTTTTGTCAAGCCGGTTTGCTGAATTTTATATCGGTGAAAACGGTAAGGAGGGTCTCGAATTATATAAAACATACAGCCCTGACCTCATCATCACAGATATCAGCATGCCAATAATGGATGGCCTTGAAATGATCAAACATATCAAGGAGATCAATACCGAAGTTAAGGTTATCGTTATGTCGGCATATAGTATTAAGGAGTATTTTCTGGAGGCGATCAACCTTGGGGTACAGGGATATTTAATAAAACCGGTTGAAGCTAAAAAACTGTACGCCCTTATCAATGAGCTTGCAGAAACGATCCTGATGAAGAAAGAGATTGAGGAGAAAGAGACGAAAAGACGGCAGGCCGAAGAAAACCTGAAACGTTCGCTCGACGAAAAGGAGATACTGCTCAAGGAGGTTCATCACCGCGTGAAAAATAACATGCAGATAATTTCCAGTATTTTAAAAATGCAGGAACGCCTTGTTAATGATCCAAAGCTGAAGGAAATTCTTGAGGAAAGTCAGAACAGGATCAGGTCGATGGCGCTTATCCACGAAAATTTGTACAGGAACGAAAACCTGGCCAACATCAAGTTTTCCAATTATGTGAAGAGCCTTTCCGGAAACCTTGCAAGGTCATACTCTGATCAATATGGGAAAATTAGCCTCGAATTTGATCTTGCAGATATTTACCTGCCCCTGGATATCGGGATACCATGTGGATTAATTCTCAATGAGCTGATTTCAAATTCGTTTAAATATGCTTTCGAAGGAAAAGAAAAAGGTATGATCAGTATAAGGCTCCTTGCAATAAAGGAGGACGAATTTAACCTCGAAATAAGTGATAATGGTGTGGGGATACCCGATTCTTTCGATTGGCAAAACTCAAAATCTTTGGGAATGAAAATAGTGACCAAGTTGGTGGAGCAGATCGAAGGTGACCTTACACATGATTTTACCAAAGGGACTAAATTTAATATTCATTTTAAAATATAGAATTCTACCCGATCGGGGTTAACAGACTGTATTTACAATTGATAATTTACAATTCAACATTCATAATTCAACATTTCCCCAACATGTCAAAATTAAAAATCTTAGTTGTAGAGGATGAGTTTCTGGTGGCAGCCGACATCGAAGAGAGCCTCGAAAGCCTCGGATATATCGTTCAAAACGCCGTCCCTACAGGATCAGCCGCCATTGCGGAGGTTGAAAAAAATCTGCCTGATATCATTTTAATGGACATTATGCTTAAAGGTGATATGACAGGCATTGAAGCTGCCACCCAAATCAGGCAGCGCCACAATGTACCGATTATTTATCTCACCGCAAATGCCGACATTTCCACCATCGAAAAGGCCAAAATTTCATTGCCGTATGGCTATATAATCAAACCTTTTACCGAGAAGGATTTACAGACCAATATCGAGATTGCACGCTTTAAATTTGAAAGTGATTTGAGGTCAAAAATGGAAAGCGATCAATACAACAGGTTTTTTCAATCGCCTGATGCGCCAAGAAACCAATTGATTGTTGAGGGGGAACGAGGGCTGGAGAAAATTAATTTGGATGAGGTTTATTTTATCCAGAAAAGTGACGATAGGGCAATTATTGGATTGGGTGACGATGATGTGGTCTCAATGAAAAGCATTGATCAGCTTGAAGAAAGATTTCCCAAGGATAAGTTTATCAGGGTGAGCGAGTCGTTTCTGGTAAACAGGGAAAAGATTTTTCTGGTAAAATTCCCTGAGGTGATTATTGCAGATAAAATGACTGTAATAACCGCAGATGAAAAAATGAAGGAAATCCTCGAATCACTTTAAGCAAAACCAGCAAAATCATTTATGAACCCCCGGCAAAAATAAGATATGCAAAACACGGAATTATTAACTCCAGTGATACCTTTAATACAAAAAATATTTGATAAAAACGGCCCGGATGCCGATGATTATAGCCAAATTCTTGAGTTGGTCGACCAGATACCTACTGAAGAAATCGAAGATTTCAGGGAGGCTGTTTCGCCTATCCTGAACCCAAACACGATCATCGGTTTTTCTTATACGAAGCCTTTTGGATACAATGGCGATTTTTTTATTATCGAGAAGATTTATCAGCAGTATGTTAACCCTGCCGAGAAATACAAAAAGTGGGATACGTTTTTCCATACATTGCCTGCTGCCATTGCAGTTGTTAATCGTAAAAAGCTTGCCGTTGAAATTCTTACCAAATTAAATGAAACCGCAAATCCCCTGGAGAAACAGGTCATGATCCTTGGAAGTGGCCCGGTTAACGAAGTGAATGAATTTTTAAACAACCATCCTGCATCAGCCCTCAAATTCGACCTTCTCGATATGGATAAACGGGCCATTGCCTATGCCAAAAATAAAAACAAGAATTACCTGGGGTCGATGAATTTTTTCAACCAGAATGTAATTCGTTTCCAACCCGATAAACCGTACGACCTGATATGGAGTGCCGGCCTGTTCGATTATTTCAAGGACAAGCATTTTGTGTACCTTCTAAAGAAGTATTATGCCTTCGTAAAAGAGGGTGGCGAGATGATCATCGGCAATTTCAATGTTGAGAATCCATCCAGGAAAATCATGGAAGTCTTGGGCGACTGGTTTCTGTTTCACCGTTCCAAAGAAGAACTGGTAAAGTTTGCCCTACAGGCCGGTATCGATAAAAACAAGATAGATGTGATTACCGAGCCCCTGGGGATCAATTTGTTTTTGGTGGTAAGGAAGTAGAAGGGATTATTTTAGAAAAAAAACACGCAAAGGCGCCATCCCGATTACTGTCGGGAGCAAAGAAAGAACGAAAAATAGATAAAAACAAACCAGCACGAGATTGTATCACGTGCTTAATAAATTCCATCTACCTTGGTATTTTGCACCATTTGCATCTGTCCGACAACCGGTGGAAACGAGCGCCAACGGGTTGAATCGCGGATGATCGTTTGGTTGCTGATGCCGCCCGGTGCCTGCGAAATGGCAATTATGCGTAAATTTAGCAAAATAGGAGAGCAGCCAATTTTATTCATAACAAAAGGGATATTAATTGATTAATGGGTCGCATGTTAATAAAAAAAAATGAATTATCCTTGATATTGACCTG
>JABMQA010000019.1 GCA_013203545.1 Bacteroidota bacterium | reverse complement strand
ATGTAACACTTGGTGAGTAATGACTAATTTAACTGTTGGTGCTAATATGCCAATTATTCCGAATTAATATTTGAGTGAGCCCTTAGCAGGACTGGATGGTTTGGATTCTGTTGGAGGAAATCTTGAAATTAGTAACAATGAAGTTTTGGCCACTTTAGCAGCCCTGGAAAATCTATCCTCAATTGCCGGTACCCTTATTATTGGTGGGGAGTTCGAACTGGGAACACTTGGTAATCCTTCTTTAGTCAGCCTTGCGGGCCTGGAAAGTATTGAACCCAATTCAATCACTAATCTTGAAATTTCTTATAATTCATCCTTGAGTGAATGCCATGCGCAGAGCATTTGCGACTTTCTGGTTTCGCCCATCGGGGAAATAGAGATTCATGACAACGCCCCCGGCTGCAACAGCCAGGAAGAAGTTATTGAGGCCTGTGAAAGTTCCTGCCTGCCAGAAGGCATCACCTTTACCACCCAGTCAGAAATCGACAATTTTCAGATCAACTACCCTAATTGTACCGAAATAGAAGGGGATGTTGGAATTGGTGAATGGCCGGGTTCGGATATAACAAATCTCAATGGACTGAGTGTTTTGACTTCTATAGGCGGGGATCTTCATATCCAACAAAACCCATTACTGATGGATCTGTCGGGCTTAGATAATCTGATTTCTATTTGGGAATTGTGGGTACTTGAAAACGAATCTCTGCAAAACTTAACAGGCCTTAATAATTTAAGTTCAATTTACGGAGAAATTTCAATTTCCTCGAATGAGGAGTTGACAAGTTTAACAGGATTAGAAGGCTTAAATTCAATTGAATCGTTAAGGATTAGTAATCCATCGTTGGTAAATTTAGATGGTTTAAACAATTTGATAAATGTAAATGATCTGTTAGAAATCAGTTATAATAGTTCGCTTCAAAGTTTATCTGGGTTGGAAAGCCTGACAACAATCGGAGGAAGATTAAGTATAATAAACAATAATGCATTAGTCTATTTATCCGGGCTGGACAACCTTAGCACAGTTGAAGGAGATTTAACAATTGGTAGTTATGGTATTAATGCTATTCCCGGAGGGCTTTACTGCGAGGGTAATTCAACCCTGACTGATTTAACTGCATTGAGCAATCTCACTAATATTGGAGGAAATCTTGGTATTTTTTGTGATGATACCCTTACGAACTTATCAGGACTTGAAAACTTATCAGCTATAGGGGGTGGGCTACACATAGGATATTATTGGGGATGGCAATCGGCTGGAAATCCATCCCTGACAAGTATAACCGGATTGGAAGGACTTACTTCTATTGAAGGGGACATTGAGATTCAGGGTAATCTTTCTCTGAAAAGTCTTACAGGTTTGGAAAACATTGAAGCGACAACTATTGAAAACATAATTATTAGATATAACGACTCCTTATCTTATTGCGAGGTACAAAGTGTTTGTAATTACCTGTCGGACCCGGGGGGTGTAGTTGAAATTTATGGCAATGCTACTGGTTGTAACGATCCTGCTGAAATAGCAAATGCCTGTGGAACTACCATGAGTTGTTTACCATATGGAAAATATTGTTTTACATACCAAACCGCCATTGATAGTTTCCAATACTGGTACCCGGGCTGTTCGGCTCTTGAGGGGAAGGTTTTTATAAGCGGTAAGGATATAACTAACTTAGGTGGATTGGGTGTAGTAACATCAATCGGGAGTACACTTCAGGTAAGGGATACTGATTCGTTGCCCAACCTGACAGGCCTGGACAATGTGGTATCAATAGGAGGGGACCTTTTGATTGGGGATGTATGGAGTGGACCAAATGAATCATTGACCAGTTTAACAGGGCTGGAAAATCTTACATCAATTGGAGGTAACATTGATATTTCCGGCAATAATGTTCTGGCAAGTTTGGCTGGCATAGATAATATTAATGCAGGATCTGTCATTTCTTTGGAGATTTTTCATAACGATACTTTATCTGCTTGCGCAGTGCAAAGTATATGTGATTATCTTGCTATTCATAACCTGGACGAGCCAGAACCAAACAGGGAAAAAAAGTGTAATTTTCGGGCATGGAATTATTAACTGCAACATATAGAGAAAAGATAGCTGGAGAACTAAGCTGCCTGGACAGGGT
>JABMQA010000018.1 GCA_013203545.1 Bacteroidota bacterium | reverse complement strand
TGGGGAAACGATGGCGGTGTGGTAACCCTTGATGAGGTTAAGGCCGTAAGGAAATAGGCAAGTTAAATTTTCAATCTTAGATAAGGCTGTTCAGGAAATCTTGAACAGCCTTTTTTGTGGCCATTATCCAAAAAGGGTTTTGGGTTGTGTTTTTTTTTGTATTTTTGGGGAACAACATTATTCCTCAATAAATATGGATGATCAAAAAGATTACCATCGTATTTTTCTGATTTTGGCATTGCTAATTATTTCCTGTTTAATGGGCTGTGACCAGCCTAAGGTCGAACTAATTCATGCTAAAGATCTAACAATCCCAAGAAATAGAAATGAAAGATTTATCGATTATTTGGAAACAGATTCGATGAATATTTTTGTCATGTTAAATACTTCAGATGTTGAACTTCGTTTTTATAATGAAAATAATTATGAGGTTAAACACATAATTGCTTTATCACATTTACTCTCACAAGAGGATGTTATTCCTATCTTTTCGAGTTCATTTCATTTGCATTCACCTGATACAATCATTTTTGCAAAAACCAATTGTATTTTTCATATTGATATTTTGGGAAATGAAAAGAATAAATGGGTTTTGGACGATTGCTTTAGCGACAACGGATTAAAGATTTCTGTTGCAAGTCACATCCCAGTGGTCTATTCGAATAGAAAAATTTATGCAGGGATAACAGCACATTCGGATTGTAGTAATTTTGAAGGAAGAAGGTTTTATTTCAATAACATAATGCCTCAAGGAGTCATTGATATTGAAAAGGATACCACATTGACTTTGCTTGGTGAATTCCCCTCAATATATTGCAATGGTCAAAATTTCATGGATTATAGCCCGTATTTCTGTATTGAAAACAATAACCTTGTTTTATCATATGGTGTAAATGATTCTTTGTTTATTTATGATGATTTCGGGTTTGTTAATAAGGTAAAAATGCGGAGTCATCACTTTAAGAACCCGTCACATTTTCCGGATGATAGTGCTAATAATTACTCCTACTATCGAAAATATTATTTGAATGAAGCAAGGTACCAAAGAATTGTATATAGTGGGTTTAATGAAATGATCTATAGAATGGTTATCATTCCCACGGCGCTAAAAAATGATGATGATACTTTTCGAAAAGCCAATAATTGGTCCCTTATGGTTATTGATCGCGATTATAAACTTCTTGGAGAGATAATGTTTAACTCAGAAGAATATGGGCCTTTTTTCCATCCTACCGATAAGGGGATAATGCTATGGAAAATGATGGGTTCTGAAAGCGATTCATCAATTGTGTCATTTTTTAAAATTGAAAAACAATGAAATTTTGGTTAATAATTATAATTGTGTCGTTAAGTTATTGCTGTCAGAATTCTGCTGAAATATCCAAATATGAAATATTTTCTGCATACCTGGAGGATGTTCATGAAATATTGATTGCAAAAAGGCAACATACCTATATTGTTATTCCGCACCTTGGTTGCGGTGGATGTATGCAGAGGGTTTTGATGTATCTTACGGATCAACTTGTTGATTTTAAGGATGAAGTTACTTTTATATCTTCCTATTCAAGCTTAATTGCAGATATCAATTTTCAGGGGTATGAGTTATTAGTGGATCCAAAAAGAAAAGTGGATAATTTGATGCCGGAAATTGCAAATATCACCATAATTAAAACAGGGCAGGGAAATCTTATGAAAATTGTGAGCCTTAACTCTGTGGATGATGCTAAATCTTTTGTTTTTGAAATGAAGAATCAAAAATAGGAATTGTACATACAGATATCATTTTTTTAGTTCTTTCTTACTCAATTGTTGTTAGTTAGTATTTTGAATTGTCTTTTTTTATGTTTGAGTCATTGGAAAAAAAGTTTTGCAGTACCTAAATAAAATATTATTTTTGGACATCTTTTTGGTTACTAATTGTTCAAACAAGCACCAAAATAAATTTATGAAAAGTTTCTTATTTTTTACCTTTTTGGTTTTTTCGGTCTTTGCCTTCACCCAGGAGGCATTCGCGCCCTCAGATGAAAACATGGAACTCCTTGGAATTTACGAAAAATTGGATGATTATGTACCGGATGATCTGGTATTTACCAATGAGAATGGTGTTGAGGTCAATTTTAAATCGCTCATCGACAAACCCACTGTGCTTGTCCTGGTTTATTTTACCTGTCCGGGTATTTGCAGCCCGCTTCTGGATGGTATTGCCGATGTGATTGGTAAAACCGACCTGGAACTGGGTAAGGATTACCAGGTGCTCACCGTTAGTTTCAATGAAAAAGAAACATATGACCTGGCCAAATCGAAGAAAAAAAACTACGTAAAACAGATTAAAAAAGATATTGACGACAGCCATTGGATGTGGATGGTAGGCGATAGTACCAATATTGCGAATTTGACAAACAGCGTAGGATTCAGGTTTAAACGTGAGGGGGATGATTTTATTCATGCTGCTGCAATCATGGTTCTAAGCCCGGATGGTAAAATTACCCGGTATTTGTATGGGACCTATTTCCTGCCTTTTGATTTAAAGATGGCCCTGGCTGAGGCGGCCAAAGGAAAATCAGGACCCACAATCAATAAAATTCTAAACTATTGTTTCAGCTACGACCCGGAAGGCAAAAAGTATGTTTTTAATATCACTAAAGTCTCTGC
>JABMQA010000146.1 GCA_013203545.1 Bacteroidota bacterium | reverse complement strand
GAACTGTTTTTATCGGGATCACTGACAATCCATACATTTTCAAGGATGGGTTCATAAACGATTCCTGCGTGTAGTACAACCACCAGGAAAATTAATTCGCGTTTCCATAATTTAATTGTTTTAAAATTCTACAAGAAATCAACGATACAAAGTACCGGCAAACGATGGCGCATTACCAATCACATATGAAGTCGATGATATTAAGTTTGATGAGGGAATTGTAATTATGACGCAAATTATGGTGCAACTACCATTTTATCCTTTATGCGGGTATTATTTTTAGGAAGTTCAAAAATATAGAATAACAATAGTCTGATCAAATAAATCCTGGACAGAAAATCAATTGCAGGCAGGTAACTTCAAATAGCCGATGCATAGGGACAAAGCCAGACATTTTAGCAAAGAATTAGATTACCAAGCACATTCAAAATCATTAATCCTGTTTCATTTTTATCATTGCTCAAAGATATGCCTTATTACTACAAATCAACATTTTCAATTACAAACTGCTTTTTCTTTTTAAGCAGATATCCGAAACAATACTTATCTCCAAATCCATAAAAATATCCTGATAGTTTAAGATTGTATTTCCTGTTTTTCTCAATACGATATATGAAGTACTTATTCCAAACCGGATCAGGAATAGGTGCTCCATGATCTATTTGATAATTCTCCCAGTCGAACGGTAATACTACACGAACTTTATCATAATATATAGTAGATTTTATATATAGTAGATTTTTGTGGTCTGATACTGAACTCAACCTCAAGGTAAACATCTTCACTATTACGTATAAAATCAAGTACAACATGTTCAGCATTAATAATTTTCCGGCGTTCATCATTTAACAGGTATTTATATTGGGCCTTGTTATTAATTATGTGACTATACCTGAAAAGTGGAAGACTATCATTCAATACGATGGAATGCACCGGTACCGGTAATCCGCTCAGGTAGTTACCGGTTTTACGGTCATGGAGCGTGTAATTGTCATAACAGTTTGTTGCAAGTACCACCTCATCATGAAATAAAATAGAAAAGCTTTGTTTTGAACCTCGTTCGTCACATGAAAAATCGACAGCATCGTAAATTCCTGATTTCATATCAATACTAAGAATCCTAAAAACAGGAGATGTATAACTCCCTCTGGATTGCTTAAAGGAGATGATCAAAGAATCTTTGTTTGAAAATAACTGGTAGAAATCTGCATCTGACACGAAGGTATCATCTTCAGGTTTTAAAACAAATTCAGTATTTTTAAATTTTAAACCCTGCAAATGTACTTTGTGTATAAGTTTTCCAGGAGCATGAGAAATTGAAACCATTTCGCTACCCCGATGGTAAGAACCAGTGACAAGCAAACGCTCCTTAGGCAGGGTTGTGATTTTAAAGCTACTTTCCCTTTCCAACTTTCCCGATCCAGCGTCAATACTTAAAACCAATAAATTATCAGTTTCAATGCGCTTAAAAAACAAATCGAAGTGACCATCCTCTGCAATGCTCCCTACGAAATCAGGCTTGGAATCGGCAAAATACCTGCCTTTAAATTCATCAAGAATCCTATAATTTGAATCAAGTAGAAAAATGTAATACATGATACCTTTATCTAACAAAAGACATGCTTTGCCATTTCCGTCACGTATAAATTCAAAATCAGTTGCATCCTTTATTTTAAGTGGTATATTCCAGGTTTCCGATTGAGATTTACCAACAAACACGGAAACTAGAATCAGAAATGTACTTAAGTAAAATTTCATTTTTTCGTTTTTAGTGATCAATATTTAAATTGGAGATTATCGAAAGTTGGATTATGGATTCAGCATTCGAGCTGTAATTTACTCATTCCTTTATAATAATTTTCAAAACTATGAATTTTAACGATTGGTATATTACAGTTACCATAAAATTATGGTGCATCCCCCACTTAATCCTGTGAGGGTGTTGTATTTTTATGAAGTTCAAAATCCATTTTTGGAACATGACCGGGTGCATGACATTAATAATATACTTTTCCAAAAATTCGTATCTTGTGCAAAAATTTCGATTGACGATTTAACCTGTAGTTTATATGCCCGAATCTCACAATATCGAAAATAATTTTTTAATAAAGGCCACGGAAATCATCGAGAAGAACATTTCCGATGAACAGTTTGGGGTGTCTGAGCTTGCACGAGAAACAGGCATGAGCCGGTCCAACCTGCTCCGTAAAATAAAGAAACTGACCAGGCTATCCGTTAGTCAGTTTATCAGGGAGGTACGTTTGAAAAACGCTATGGAAATTTTGAGTCAGACTGATTTAAATGTTTCCGAGATATCATATCAGGTTGGTTTCAGCAGTCCGTCATATTTTATCAAATGCTTCCGCGAATATTACGGATACCCGCCCGGGGAGGTCGGGAAAAGAGATGTAAACGAATTTGATTCCGGCCAGTCCGACCCACACCCTCCTACCCATCAGCTGGCCGCTATCATGTTTACCGACATACAGGGTTACACAGCACTGATGCAACAGGATGAGGGAAAGGCGGTTGAGTTCAGAAACCGGCACCGTGAAGTATTTTATGCTTCCATAAAGAATTTCAGGGGCAGAATTTTACAATATTACGGAGACGGTACCCTGAGTACTTTCTCCAGTGCCATCGATGCCGTTAAATGCAGCATT
>JABMQA010000145.1 GCA_013203545.1 Bacteroidota bacterium | reverse complement strand
GTTGTTCTGCGTGTGGCACAATGTGATGTACCGGGCTCCCCTGTCGTAAAAGTGACCGATCAATGACAGGTCGTTGCCAATGGGGTATCCGTTTTCGATACCAATGAAAATTACACGCCTGCCACTTTTTTCTATGTTATATGCCTCGGCAGGGGTGAGCGCGATTTCAGCCATGCCGGCATTGCGGGCCACAGTAGCATATATCGAATCAAAGATCCGCTCCGCTCTATCGAATGCTTCCAGGTTTGCCTCTTTATTCCTTTCCCGCTGTCCGAGAAAAACGGCAAAAAATATAGCATCAAGGTTTCCTTCCCGCATCCGAGGAAAATCCACTTTACTGCCATGCTCATGCGGGTCATGTTTTGTGCCCGGATCGTATTCGTTGCGGGTAAACCACATGGGTGTATCCGTATGCGAGTCGATGGTAAATATTTTTTCATGTATGGCCATGGCTTTCTTGTGTATCCTTTCCTCTTCCGAGAGCCTGTTGCAGCCAATCAACGCCCAGGTAACAATAAGTAATCCAAGTAAATTCAGTTTCATCTGTTCCAGTTTGAAAATATTTTGATTCCGGTTTAAGCCCAAACGGCCTTCAAAAGTATGTATATTTTAAGAATAGGAATACCGAATTATTCCACAGTTATGAACAACTTTTTAATGTTTTTTAAGAAGGGCATTTGTTTGTTGAATAACAATATATTATTGATTGAAACTCAAAATAATCCCGTTCATTTAATTGTTTTTGCTATCCTGGGATAGGTACCGGTTTGATTTTCCTTGAAAAAAAGTTATCTTTGCATAAAATTTGATAACGGGTTAACCCACAACCCGGCCCTATTGGATTTCATTCTGCTGAACATATTGAATACAAAGTGATTACCCAAAAATGTATTCGGTTAATTTGCGAGTATCCGGTTACTTTATAAACTGCTACAAGGTTTGATTTAGGATTTCAGCAGAAAAAATTGATAATATGATTAAAAGATATAAAACTGACACGATTGGAATGAGCATCAAGTCATACAGGCTGATGCAGCAGTTACTGGGTGAAAACCCCAAGCTAAGGGAGATTTTTACCCATGCTAAGGATCATGACGAAGCGCTGGAAAATCTGAAAGTATGGGCACTTGATTATCTACAGGACCAGACCATTGCTAAAAATTATTATTGCGAAAAAGACAACAGCAGGGAAGCATTCGAAAACCTGCGATGGAGAGATAAAGCAGCCATCCGCATTCTTGATTACATCGATCATACGGGAAGGTTATTTGAAGATTTGAACCTACAGGGCAGGTATATTAAAAACCAGCCTTTTGACCCCTTATGGCATGCCATGAAAAATGGGAAGGGCGGCGGAACAGAATCCTACTTCTCAGATATGATCCATCTTTTCAGGCAATTTAACGGGCAGAGCAGGCAAAATGCCCCGGATACCGAAACCGTTATGTCATGGATGGACAGGCATCCATCAGGACTGGAGCGTGAAATTTGCCATATCAGGGAGGTTAATAAGGTACGGATTTTAAAGATCATCATCAAAAGGATAGAAAGTGGTGAGGTCACCAGCAAGCGTTACTATTTTGACCAGGGAATGTCGCAGGATGAAAAATACAACCTGGCCCTGCAGTGGTGGGATACCTATCACTTTCATCTGAAATTTGCCATTCGCACACCGGAATTGCTCAACGAAATGCTGGGTTATTCACTCGATCTGCATACCCTTGAGTTGATGGAGAAAGCACGCCGGAAGGGTATTCCGTTTTTTGTAAATCCCTACTATTTATCTTTACTTAATGTAGATGTACCTGGTTTTGCCATTGGTGCAGACCTGGCCATACGGGATTATGTATTTGTGAGCGAGGAGTTGATCGATGAATTTGGCGATATAGTGGCCTGGGAGAAAGAAGATATGGTTGAGCCCGGTAAACCCAATGCCGCCGGATGGATACTTCCTTCAGATCATAACCTTCACCGGCGTTACCCCGAAGTATCCATTCTTATACCGGATACCGCAGGCAGGGCATGTGGCGGACTTTGCGTATCATGTCAGCGGATGTACGATTTTCAGAGCGGTCATCTGAATTTTGACCTCCTTAAACTGCAACCAATAGAGTCGTGGCATCACAAGCTGATCAAGCTGCTCAGGTATTTTGAAAACGATACACAATTGCGTGATATCCTCATTACGGGTGGTGATGGCCTGATGAGTTCAAACCTCTCCATAAAATTGATCCTGGATGAGGTTTATGAGATGGCCCTAAGAAAGAAACAGGCAAACGAATCCCGGCCGGAAGGCGAAAAATATGCCGAAATGTTAAGGGTACGGCTTGGTACAAGGCTTCCGGTATATATCCCACAACGTATCACCGACAAACTTCGTGATATACTGGCAGAGTTTAAGGCAAAAGCTTCAAAGATTGGTTTCAGGCAATTTGTCATACAAACCCACTTCGAATCCGCCATGGAGATTACACCGGAAGCAAAAGTAGCTGTGGAAAAATTATTATCGGCGGGTTGGATTGTAACCAATCAGCAGGTGTTTACCACTGCTGCTTCACGGCGGGGTCATACCGCAAAATTAAGACAGGAGTTGAATCGTATCGGAGTACTTACATATTATACTTTTTCAGT
>JABMQA010000144.1 GCA_013203545.1 Bacteroidota bacterium | reverse complement strand
CCGTATTCCAATCCTGTGGGCGATGATCATATGCTCCGTTACACATGGCCGTGGGCGATATTTTTTTCCCCAAACCACGAAGTGCGTTGAAAAAACCTTCACCATCTTCTTCCGCTTCACGTGCTTCAATATTCCCTTCATTTAAAGGAATCAACTCCACATCGAAACGACTGGCACCGGTGTGGGGAATTTTCACTGTTTCATACTCTTTATGAGCAAACCAGAGAATGGTATCAGAAACCGGAACCTGAAATTTGTACCATCCGTTGGCATCAGTATAGGTACTGGAGAACTTTTCCTGCGAGGCAACTTTAACATTTTTAATGGGCTGCCCATAGTCATTCTTCACATAGCCGTAAACTGTCAGCAATTCCTGCCCGAAGGCTGTTGCAGTGAAGATGGTAATGATAAAAACAAAAAATACTTTTTTCATGATGCATTAATTTTTAATGATTTCTATAAATGGATGCATCCTTTCAACAAATTCCATAAAAAAAAATCAAAAAATAATCTTTGGTTGTAATTATCCGGATGGTTATTCTTTATCGGCGAAATGAAAAAATTTGTCTTTCAGTAGCCATTTGTGGGTTGTTCAATGGTCATTTGTTGGTCATTCGATTGTCATTTGGCTTCACCGTCATTTAATGGTCATTTGGTGGTCATTCAATGAATATTTGGTGGTCGGTCTGTTGTTATTAGGTTTTTTGAACTCGATAAACAAAATCAACCACAACGAAGCCTAGTGATAGCTAAATGACCTTCGGCCACAGACTGACTAATAACAACAAATGACGTCCGGCTTCTGACGGACAAATGACTACCAATAACGGCGAAGCCAAATGACATCTTGACTGACAGACAAAAGCCAAAAAAGAAATTGATTACCAACTACTATTTATTTTTTCCGGCTAAATCATTACCTTTGGTTTACTTTTAACGGCAATTTACGGCGCTATGCAACTTACTCCATTCAGGCGAAAAAAGGAAAATCTTTCCGACAAAGAGCTGATTGAAAGGTATCTTGAAAAACAGGATACCGAATTCCTTGGTGAATTGTTTGGCCGCTACATGCATCTTGTCTATGGTGTATGTCTGAAATATTTTAAGGAACCGGAAAGGTCGAAGGACACGGTGATCCTAATTTATGAAAAGGTGCAGCATGAAATTGTGAACCATGAAATCGACAATTTCAAGAACTGGCTTTATGTGGTGACGAAAAATTTCTGCCTGATGGAATTGCGTAAGTCAAATACCACAAGGATTACACTTGTTCCGGATGAAAATCAGCTTGCTGAAATTATGGAAAAAGAGTCAGAATTGCATCCTATTGATAACGATAACGGTGGAGTTCCTGAAGACGAATTAAACGATTGCATCGAAAAACTGAAAGATGAACAAAAACAATGCATCAGGCTGTTCTATTTTGAGAACAAATGCTACCGGGAAATATCGGATATGCTTCGGGTTGAAGAAAAACGGGTGAAGAGCCATATCCAGAACGGCAAACGAAATTTGAAAATTTGTATGGAAAATCAAAAATGAAAACTGAAAATAAACATATCAGCGAGGAAGATTTCCGCAGGTATCTTGAGGATAAAATGAGTACCACCGAGCGAAATGCTTTTGAACGTGAGCTGGAAAGGCATCCGTTTGAAGCTGAGGCACTGGAAGGATTTCAGCATATTTCCTCCGGTGACCTGCAGAAAGACCTGCTGGAATTAAGGGAACGAATCCGTCCGAAGAAACGCAACCTCAAGCTTCGCTATTGGGCGGCAGCAGCATCTGTCCTGATTATTACCGCAACCGGTATCATCTGGTTTAATTTTGACAAAAGCCTGTCTCCTCCCCGGATAGCCGAAAACAGTGCTGTAGAAAAAACTGCAGAAGAATTTTTATCCCCAGAAGTGAAAGAAGAATCTTTATCATCAGAAAATACCTATCAATCAATACCTGCAGAAAAGAAAGGTAAAGGATCAGATGAAAAAAGAGCAGGGTCCAATATTGCGGCACACCCTGAAAAAGTTACCGAACCCCTGGCACCTGAACCCGAAAGTTTACCTGAAATGCTAGTGGAAGATTCTGAATCCGAAGAACTGACTTTTGTGGAAGATGCCATCGAAGCTGATATCCTGGCGGAAGAAATAGCGG
>JABMQA010000143.1 GCA_013203545.1 Bacteroidota bacterium | reverse complement strand
CTCCTGGATAATTCATCCCATAAAAGTAATATTTTACGGGAGAAGATTACATACACCATTTAGAACAATTTCATCTTCCCCGACCTGAAGGACGGGGCTATTTATTTCTCCATTATTAGACAGCTTCTAAGTAATCCCATTCTAACCCGTATACTTGATATGTTACAAAATTAATCCAAGCCCAAACAAAATTGTAAATGCCAATGATGACAATGCGAGTTGTTTGAGTAAGGGATCCAGATCACCGGGTATCGTGTTTTTATACACCGAGCGGATATTTGTGGCAAATGCAGGTATGATTAACAGAAAAATAAATTGTACCCATCCGGTGTAATTAAGTACAATATAGATCACCGTTAAAAGAATCGGAACCACTAACAATCCGAGGTGGTAATACTTTGCAACTTTACTGCCCAGTTTCACCACGATGGTATTTTTCCCATTCATTTTATCGTTCTCAAAATCCCGCATATTGTTAAGGTTCAAAACGCCAACACTAAGCAATCCAAATGCGGAGGCAGGCAAAATTACATCTGGTGCAAACACGTGTGTATTCAGGTAATAGGTACCAATTACCCCGGTCAGGCCAAAAAAGCAGAACACAACCAAATCACCAAAACCTGAATAGCCATATGGGTTTTTACCAACAGTATATTTAACGGCGGCTACGATTGCGCCGAGACCCAGCAGTTGGAAGGTGATAAAATTGAGGTTTAGCAAATCGGTTCCAAAACTTGATAGCAGTACAATAAAACCAGTTGCGAAAGCCAATACGGCGAAAATGATAACAGCCCGCTTCATCTCACCAGGGGTAATCGCACCACTTTGCACCGCACGCTCGGGTCCTACGCGCTTTTCGTTATCCACACCATGGGTTGAGTCGCCATAGTCGTTGGCAAGATTCGATAGTATCTGCAAAACTAATGTTGCCAATGCTGCAAGCAGTGTGATCTTCCAGCTAAAGCCACCATCGGCGTATGCCAGAAATCCCCCCAGCGCTATTGATGACAATGCCAGTGGCAATGTGCGCAGCCTGAAGGCATGTATCCATGCTTTTGTTTTTGACCTCATATTAGGGAAATTTCGGGTATTTATGAAAATCAGGATCACGTTTTTCGAGGAAAGCATTTTTCCCCTCCTGAGCTTCTTCGGTCATATAGTAAAGCAGGGTTGCATTGCCGGCCAGTTCCTGTATCCCGGCCTGCCCGTCGAGTTCGGCATTCAAACCCATTTTAATCATCCTCAGTGCCATCGGACTGCGTTGTATCATAATTTTCGCCCATTCAACCACAGTGTCTTCCAACTCTTCGGGAGCTACCACTTTGTTAACCAGGCCCATATCAAGTGCTTCCCGGGCAGAATACTGCTGACAGAGAAACCAGATTTCGCGGGCTTTCTTTTGACCAACCACCCTTGCCAAATATGACGAACCAAATCCGGCATCGAAACTACCAACTTTGGGGCCTGTTTGTCCAAATATCGCATTGGTGGAGGCAATACTCAGGTCACATATCACGTGCAGTACGTGTCCACCGCCGATGGCATATCCATTAACCATTGCAATCACAGGCTTTGGCAGCGACCGGATCTGACGCTGTACGTCAAGCACATTCAGGCGGGGTACGCCGTCTTTTCCTATATACCCTCCATGGCCTTTAACATTCTGATCGCCACCACTGCAAAATGCTTTATCGCCGGCACCTGTCAAAACCACAACATTGATATCCTGGTTTTCGCGGCAAATTCGCAGGGCATCGCTCATTTCTGCCGTAGTTGTTGGTGTAAAAGCATTTCGATACCTCGGCCGGTTAATGGTAATTCTTGCAATTCCTTCGAATAAATCAAACAGAATTTCTTCGTACCCCTTTATGGGTTTCCAATCTCGTTCCATACGTTACAATTAATCTTGTTTTAAATACTTAAAATAGGATTTCAGTGTTTCAGCACTTACTTCAGCAGGCGTTCTTATTTCAAGAACAGCCGCCTTACCATGATCCTGATACAAACTGTTTAAACAATTTTGAAGCTGGTCTGGTTCATCGCAAGAAAAATATGGTATGTCGAAATTCCGTACGATATGTTCACCAGTTAATGTATGTGCCGTCTCAAAAAATTCCTCCAATTCCTGAACATCGGATGGTCCGGGGATAAACCTGAAAATCCCCCCACCGGAATTATTGATGATGATGATCCTCAGGTTTTCAGGCAGTTGTTTGTTCCACAGGCCGTTAGAATCATACAAAAATGCGATATCGCCAATGATAAGCGTGACAGGTATTTTAGACTCGTATGCAGCGCCAGCCGCCGTTGAAGTACAGCCTTCGATGCCACTTGTTCCGCGGTTGGAATTATAAATTAAGCGCTTAAATGGCCTGAATAACTGTGCATACCTTACCGGCGTACTGTTTGCCAGTTGCAGGTTTGACCCTTCAGGGATATGTCTTAATATTTTATCAAAAACCCACAGGTCGCTATACTTTACTTTGGCCAGATAATCCTGGTGCCGCAGTTCATTCCGCGAATCCCGCTCCTGCCATATCAACCGGTAATCCCCTTCCTTTTTTTCCAAATTTTTATAAATGGAACTAAAGAATTCAATTGGTGTTACAGGGATTATTTTTGTAAGGCTTTGGAAAGAGTCGGGGGCAGTTCCCGATACATCAATATGCCAGTGTGCCTTTGGCCTATTTTTACGCAGAAAGGATTTTACCATTTTGGATATTACCTGGTTACCAAAGGTGATCAGCAAACCGGGGGCAAAGCGCTTTTCTTCGTCCGGGGTAACGCTGCCAATCACCCTATCGATACAGGGAAAGAAATTATCGGCATGGAGGTTTGAAGTAGTTTCAGTTAAAGTAACCACATCACCAAGCGATGAAACGCCCTTGATCAATTCGTTCAATTTTTGATCTGGTTGCAGCATACCGGTGAGAATCATTATTTTGGAGAAGGAGTTCCACTCTTCTGCAAGTTTCTTCGATGTTAAATCCGGCAATTTGGAAATTATAGTCTCAATTTCAATCACTTTAAATGTTGGTGAAGTGAACCTTCCGGTTCGGTACAGCGGTTCACGAAATGGAATATTTATATGAACCGGCCCCATCCTGCCTGTGATTGATTTTATAAACGCTTCAGAAACAATCCTGTCGCTGAACCACTGGTCATCAGGATCATTAATTTCCTGAGGCAGTTCAAAGGAGGCCTTGATGTAGTTATCAAAAATTCCTTTTTGTCTTACAGACTGGCCTTCAGCCTGATCGATCCATTCCTTTGGACGGTCAGCCGTTAAAATAAGTAATGGAACCTGCTGATAGTAAGCTTCTGCAATAGCAGGCGCATAATTTAAAACTGCACTTCCCGAAGTAGAAACCAAAGCCACAGGCACCCTGCCTTGCTGTGCCATTCCCAAAGCAAAAAATGCGGCACTCCTTTCATCATTCAGAATAATACAATTTATCCCCGGATACCTGTTAAAAGCAATTATTAGCGGAGCGCTACGGCTACCGGGGGAAAGAATTACATTTCTCAGTCCTTTGGCATAGCATATTTGTACCAGGTTTCGTATTCCAGTTTTGTCTGTCGTCATATAAGAATTGGTTCAACACTGTTCTGAATATTTCATCATTTAATCTGTGAATCTGTGGCTATATATTTCTTTACCGATACACAATCAAATAGACTCAGATTATTTCCCG
>JABMQA010000142.1 GCA_013203545.1 Bacteroidota bacterium | reverse complement strand
CGACTGACGACTGAGAACTGACGACTAACAACTTATTCAATAACTAAAAATAAAAATGCACAACATCGAGCCGCACTATTCATGGAGACATTTGTATGATGCATCTGAGGATGAACGCTCCCCGTTTTATAACAGACAATACAGCGAGTTTGAATTCACCCAGGCCATTTACGATCATTATATACACCCACAGTGGGACGAAATAGGTTCCGCTACGCTATATATCAAAATACTATTCTCAAGCTACAATTCAGGGTTTGCAATCATCGAAATGTTAGGCGAGTGGAATGATTGTTTGTATAACGATATTATGTATTTGAAAAGAAATATCATTGAACCTATGATTTCAGAAGGGATCAATAAATTCATACTGATTGGTGAAAATGTATTGAATTACCATTCCTCAGAGGATGATTACTATCAGGAATGGTTCGAAGAAGTTGAAGATGGATGGATTGCAGGCATTAATTTCAGGGAACATGTAATGCATGAATTTTGCAAAGCGAATATAGACTATTACATTGGATTTGGCGGGCACTTAGACACGATTGATTGGAGGGCAAATTCCCCACAGCAATTATTTGAACGGATTAATGACCTGATTTTAAAAAGAATTTCAGCATGAAAAAAGCTGCTATTGTCATTGTTTCCGGAAGGGTTCAGAATGTCGGCTTCCGATATCACACAAAAGGAACCGCGTTAAAACATCAGATTAAAGGATTCGTCAAAAATCAATATGATGGCACTGTTTATATAGAGGCAGAAGGTGAAGAAACCCAACTTGAGCTATTTGTAATGTGGTGCCATCAGGGGCCAGCCTGGGCCAGCGTGAAGCAGGTACATGTTCAGGAATCACAATTTGTGAGCTATGAAAATTTCGTTATACGGTAGCTATTCAATACATTTCCGGATTTTACCAGCGATACGAACCGGTAAGTGTGTTTTATACCAGGTGACCGAAAAAATTGAATTGTTCTTTTTGCTATTGTATAGTTATTGATCCCTTTCCAAAACAGGTTTTCCCATTTTTTGTCACTCCCCTAACTATAATGTCATAATCCCCTTTATTATCAGAAGTATAAAAACTCAGTGTAGTATCACCTTGTGATATTGATACTTCAGGATTCCAATAAAGCAATGTCCTGAAATCAGGGATTCTGCTGTTTTTTTTCGATTGGCTTTCATAGGTAGGCGCCTCGAATTTTTTGCCTCGTGTTATGGTTTGGTAATCAATAAATTTTGATCCTTCCGGGAAAATATATCCGCCAAAATCCCCAGCTTTGGAATTCATCATAACCATACTTCTAAGGATGTTGTCTCCAAAATAATGGGTTCTGTTGATTACGTCTATCTTTTCGATTTTTGCAGGGGGTATGGATAGCACGGCATCAATATCGAACACCGGTACATGATCAAATAAAAGCAATTGATTTGTAAAAATCCGGTTGGTTTCTGGATTCAAAACATACAATACCTTCCGGCCATCAGTATTTCTAATTATTGCCGTAGGAACCAATTCGAAAAAAATATTTTCCAGGTTGGGGAGGTCAATATAGTCTGCAAGACGCACGGAAACTTCAGGTCTGCCAAAAATTTCAACACTTGTTTGGGTTGTGTCAGTTGCTTCTGTTTTAGGTGCAGCAAAAATCTTTTGTGACTGGTAGTTAACCAACATTTCCTCGATCAGCATTTTGTAAGTTGTATCAATAGAAACCGGAATGTTTTGCAGATGGGTAAAATCGTTGGAAAAATCATTGTTTACTAAAAGCATGATTTCTTTTTCATCATCCGGTTCCACACCAATAAATATTTCATGCACATGGGTAAGGTAACCCAGTGAAAAAATAAATACTCCGTTTTCTTTTGTTTGTGTGATGTGCATCTGTGGATTATCTCCCAAAACGGACAAATAAACACTGACGCCAACCAGCGGTTTTAACGGTTTATTTAGGGTAACAATACCACTGATGCTCACCCCCCTGGTTTCAGGAATCCAGAACAATTTATTTAAATCTTCCTCCAAATAAGCGCTCCGGTCGGGTATTGAGGTGAAAAATCCGTTCGGCTGACTTAGCGTGCCCCGTCTGGCAACGGAAACGCTTAAACCTTCGATTTCTTTAGGGAGTATATCTGGTAAGTGTATTTTCAATTCCACAGGTTCTCGTTTTCTATAAACGGATTTATCGGCTTGTATCATGACTACAATTTCATCTTTAGAACCCCATATTGGTAATCCCAGGGCCTCCTTTTCCCTTGTCAAGGTGTCTGCTATTTGTTCCTGCCCCGGAAGCGGAAACTCAGGATTAATAATGGTAATCAGCTTTGTGGTATAATATCCGGGTGAAAAATTTCTTTGGTATTTCGTATAGGCCCGGATAAAATAGTTGCCTGTCGTTGTTTCAACCGGAATTTGAAAACTTCCTGCAGCAAGGCCTTCTAAAACTTCAAATTTTCCTTTAAAGATTTTCTTTTTTGTTGCATCGAATAATTCAAGGTAAATGATTTTGCTTAAATCAAATACCGGGAATGTATTATTGATGACAACATAAGCTGTAAACCAAACCTCCTCACCTGATAAATACATGTTCCTGTCGGTATAAATATATACCTGTTCGGTAAGGTTTTTCAAAAAACCCGTGTTTTCATCATCAACGGGTATTTGAGCACGTAAAAAGCTGCCTGTCAAAACTAAAAGAAAAATATGTAAGATGACTTTTTTCATTTTTAAAATCATATTCGTTTTATCAATAATCCTCCCAGAAATCCGGCTTTTCAAGTGTGCCCCCACTCAAGGTGCAGTTTATGCATGTCTGGCTGGGCAAAGCTCTTTTACCGGTTGCATCTTCAGTAATAAATAACGGCCAGTCAGCTGGTCTACCGCCCAGAAACATCCACCCGTAGGCCTCATAATCGGATATTCCCAACTGGCAAATCCGATAATACATGGGTACCGGTGGTTCGGGCCTGTTTACAAAAATCCTTTTTTGGGATACGCCGGCAACCATAAAAAAACCTAAAATCAATTCATCCCTATCATTGGTGTTATAAATATTTCCGCGCAATTGATAGGGTTGTCTGGAATACAGTTCACCCGACTCGGTATTTTGCTCTTTAATACCATTCCAAAACCGGTAAGCTTTTTCATTTATCGTGTATTGATTGATGAACAAACTGTACCTGATGGATAACTTCCGGGTTTTGGTGTTGACAAAATGCAGCGGATAGCGGGTAAAGCGTGGCTCACTCAGGTCGGTAGTGCTTTCAACAAAAAAAGGATATACCTTGCCGGAATTCCAGCATGTTTTAAGCGAATCACTGTTGGTAAATACATGCAAGATACCATCATAATAAAAATGGATCAGGTAATCGGCCTCGAATTTATAGGTTTCATCCATCGACCATAATAAATAAGTCGAGTCGGTTTGAGCAGTGTAGGTATCCACGTAAAACCGGTAGCCGGGAACATCATAAGGATACTTGTTGCTCTGCTCATACTCCAGCTCGGAATAAACGGATTGAATGCCCACCGGGCTTTTCAGTTCTTGATAATCCGTTTCATAGGTTTTGCCTCCCGGCGACTGAAGAACAATTTTATACTTTCTTCCAACTATTCCCTGCACGCCATCAGCGGAAGTGACATAAATGCCTTGTTCTGATTCTATTAAAATCTCATAATTGCCCTGCTCATCCATTATCTTAACCTCATACCCCGAAAGCATAATAAATTCAGGCGCCTGGACATTTGAAGACAAAGATAATTTAACGGTATAGGGTGG
>JABMQA010000017.1 GCA_013203545.1 Bacteroidota bacterium | reverse complement strand
GCTCCCCAAATCATTGAATTTTACCCACGAAATGGCTCCCGGCAAGCATCTTATTCAATCAGAAGCATGTGTTGATTCAGAGGTCCCTCACTGGAAAGACGATCTTTGGTATTGGTCGAAGGAAGCAACCGATTGGGGTTGGGACTGGGCGCCGGAACATCAGAAAAAAAATCATCCTAAATATGTTCCTGTATATCGTTATGCCAGGGATATTATTGGATGCTTGAATAATTGGGTTGATGGTTGGGTAGACTGGAACATGGTTCTGGACAGACAGGGAGGTCCAAACTGGTTTAAAAACTGGTGCATTGCACCTGTAATCGTAGATCCGGAGAAAGATGAAGTCTACTTTACACCTTTGTACCATACCATGACGCACTTCAGCAGGTTTATCAGGCCAGGGGCCAGACGCATTGGATTTGAAAACCCAGATGAAACATTGATGCTGACTGCTGTACAAAATCCTGATGGTTCAATTGTAGTCGTGATTTTAAACATGAATGCAGCAGCAAAAAACATAAAACTTTCGCTTGAAACCCGCACAGTTGAAGTTCAGATAAGTGCGCAGGCAATACAAACGCTTGTTGTTCCAGCTTCAAATTAGTTTTAAGGATATGATGAAATTAACACTCACAGCAACTCTCTTTCTTTTAACCAGTATTCTTTTTTCGTGTACAGGCGGGTCAACCACTGATGTTGTTAGTACTTCCGGACGGCAGGTATTGGTTGATGGAACTCCTTATCTGATAAAGGGAATATGCTATCATCCTGTACCAAAGGGCAGCGACAAAAGAAGCTTTAACAATTTAACAGAGGATCTGGCCTTAATGGTTGAAGCCGGCATAAACACCATCCGGGTGTATTCACCCATTGATGAGAAAGCTGTTCTGGATGAAATATCTGAAGCCGGATTGAAGGTAATTATCGGTTTTGGTTACAATCAGGGCGGCTATTACGATATACTTTCGGGAACATTTATCGATTATGTAAATACATACAAAAATCATAAAGTCATCCTTTTTTGGGAACTGGGTAATGAATATAATTATCATCCCGAGTGGTTTGACGACGATATTCAGAATTGGTACTCGGCATTAAACAATGCTGCGGACAAAATTCACCTAAACGACCCATCTCATCCGGTTGCTACAGCACATGGGGAATTACCAAATTCGATAGCGCTTTCCTCCTGCCCGAACGTGGATGTCTGGGGAATGAATGTTTACCGCTGGGACAACCCGGGGGAAATCTTTTCCCAATGGAGCACCATAAGTTCCAAACCCATGTACCTCTCCGAAGCCGGAGCTGACAGTTACATGACCATTTCAACAACTATATATGAAATAGGTGAGAATGAAAAGGCCCAGGCAGATGCAACTGCAAAAATCCTGGACCTAACTTTCAGGAATCAGGGCATTTGCTCAGGTGTTACCTTGTTTGCTTTTTCGGATGAACTCTGGAAAGCCGGAAACAACGATACACAGGATATAGGAGGGTGGGCCCCAAAGAGCAGCGGTGTTCCCTATGATGGCGCTCCAAATGAGGAGTATTGGGGGATTGTTGATATAGACAGAAACAAAAAAATGGCATTCGAAGTAGTAAAAGAAACATATACAAAATTGCAGCAGGAACAGCAATAGTCCATTCTTAACAAACTGATAAACAAATGATGTTGAGCATAAAAGATACGAAACTCTCAATTAAAGAAAAAATTGGTTATGGCCTGGGAGATACCGCCTCTCATTTTGTATGGGATATGGTTGGCTTCTGGATACTCATTTTTTACACCGATACTTTCGGAATCTCAGCTGCAGCTGCCGGTACCATCATGCTGATTGCCCGCGTCTGGGATATGGTTAGTGACCCCATAATGGGCATTATTGCCGACAGGACGAATACACCCTGGGGAAAATTCCGCCCCTATATCTTATGGATGGCCTTGCCCTACAGTGTTCTGGCTGTTTTAGCTTTTACCACTCCGGATCTTGGGCCTACAGGTAAGGTAATTTATGCTGGGGTAACCTATCTTTTGTTAATGACAGTATTTACAGCAATCAATTTGCCCTATTCTTCCCTGGGAGCTGTTATGACCTCCGACTCCTATGAACGGGCAGGATTAAATTCATACCGTTTCATTTTTGCCTTTGTTGGTCAGTTTATCGTAACAGGGACAGCCCTTTCGCTGGCGATGTATTTTGGACAGGGTGACAACGCCAAAGGCTATCAATATACTTTGATCCTTTTTGCCATCATCAGTTTTATCCTCTTCATGATTACTTTTAAAACGACCAAAGAACGGGTACAACCACCCAAAGAGCAAAAGCAGGACCTGAAAGAGGATCTTCAGAATTTATTTAAGAACAGGCCCTGGGTGATTCTGTTTTTCGTCGGTATTGTTTCGTTTGTCATGTTTGCCATGCAAAATCTTTCCATAGCTTACTACTTCAAATATTATATTGGGAATGCGGAAAGTGTACAATTGTTTAATGTAATCGGAACGGTTGCACTTATTGCAGGGATTCCCCTTTCCAAACCACTATCAAAACGCTTCGGAAAAAGAAACGTCTATGTGGCAAGTTCGCTGATATCGGGTACTTTCTTCATATTGCTATATCTGCCGGGTGCAAATAGTATTGTATCGATATATATTTTAAATATCCTGGCTAAGTTCACCTATGCCCCTGCAGTTCCACTTTTGTGGACAATGCTGGCAGATACCGCTGATTACTCCGAATGGAAAAACGGCAGAAGATCAACGGGACTTGTTTTTTCAGCGGCCACCTTTGCTCAAAAGGCAGGATGGGGCATTGGCGGGGCCCTTGCAGGATGGTTATTGGCCCTGTATGAGTTTATCCCGAATGTGGAACAGACTGTAACAGCGCTTACAGGTATTAAACTGATGATTTCTGTTTTCCCGGGAATTCTCTATATGTCATGTGCCATTCTGTTGTATTTCTATGCCATCGACCATAAAACCTGCCTGATCATACAAAAGGATCTGGAGGCCAGAAGGGAAATTGAGAATTTATAATCGGAACACAGAATAGATTTTTAAAAATAATATGACAGTCATTTACATAAAAACAAATTTTAGATTTAACCTGGTAATGTCCAGAGAATGTGTCCCCTGGGGGACTACAGGGGGGAATAAATGTTCTTATTAGTAGGGTTCAAGGAATTCCACCCCCTAACCCCCTCAAGATAAAGCCATTTGGCTTGAAAAAAGCCAAAATGTCTTTATCTGGCTTTGTGCCATTTGTCAT
>JABMQA010000141.1 GCA_013203545.1 Bacteroidota bacterium | reverse complement strand
TGTTATTACCCGAATTCATCAATATATCAATTCTTCAATAATTTTTTTAGCCTGTAACAATTGACTCCTTAACCTGGCAGACCCTTGCAAATCAATTTTGTCAAACACTTTCTTGTGCACAAATACTTTCCCTGACTTTCCACCCTGGTTGATATCCTTACCAAATGTAGTGATTTCTATGGTATTTGATAGTGTTTCCTGGCTGTAGGTCCCGTGATAATTATTCAGCATCATGCCTTTTACTTTAAATCCATCAACCTCAACATGAATTGCATAAATGCCATCCGGTGGGATCAACTTGTCTTCATCCTCAATAGTAACTGTGTGGGTTTTAGAACCGGCATCATGGTATATCTTGCTGCCATCGTAAAACGGTGTGGTGATAAAATAAATATGGTCGAGGTAGGCGTTGGCATGCATAATTTTTCCCGCTTGCAACGATTCCCTGATTTTTGTTGACCCTACCGTTTCCAGTTCCAGGACCTGTTTTGGAATTTCCACCACCTGAAAATTTAATTTTTGACCCAGGGCTATCAGCTTATCATAATTGCCCTCGCGGTTGTGCCCAAAATAGTGGTTGTATCCGACCACAATAATTTTTGCGCCAAGTTTTTTCGACAAAATCCCACATACAAATTCTTCTGCCTGTGTTTTAGCGAATTCTTTGGTAAACGGTATGATAACCAGGTTATCCAGACCGCTTTTTTCGAGCAATCCGATCTTTTCCTGTTGTGAATTGATCATCTTTAGATATTTACCTTTTGAATCGGGGTAAAGTACTTTGCGGACATGCGGGTAAAATGTAATGAGCACCGACTGCCCGCCAATGGATTTGGCCAGCTCATTCAAACGCTTGATCAAAACCTGGTGGCCCAGGTGTACACCATCGAACGAGCCGGTTGTTACCACACAGTTGTGGATTTTCGGGAGGCTTTCTATATCTCGGTAAATCTTCAATTTAAACCGGTAGTGTAATGATAAATTCAGAACCTTTATCCGGAATGCTGTTTACAATGATTTCACCCTTGTACAATTCAACAATTTTCTTCACGATCGATAGCCCCAGGCCACTTCCGGTAATGTTTTTCGTTTTTGGGTTTTTTATCCGGAAAAAATCTTTAAACAATTCGGTCTTTTCGTTTTCATCGATACCAATGCCGGTATCCTTTACAGCAATGGTTATGGATTTTGTTTTTTCGGTGATGATCACCTCAACCTTCCCTTCCTGCTTATTGTATTTTATGGCATTTGAAATCAGGTTGTTGAGTATGATTTCGATCTCATCTGGGTCGAGTTGCCTGTTCAGTTTATCAGGTGCATTCAGTACAATTTGAACATCCTTTTGAATGGCGATAGGCATCATGGTTTCGATGGCGCTTTCAGCAATTTTTACCAGGTTGGTATCAACTATTTTTTGGTTTGGTTTTCCTGTTTCTATTTTTGTAAGATCAAGCAAATCAAGAATCAGGGTACGCATGCCATGCAATCGTTTCAGTGACCGGTTTATGATTTCATCATACGCCTCAAGTTCGTGGCCAAGTTGCCTTTTATTGATAATTTCCAGATATCCTTCAACGGCATTGAGCGGGGCTTTTAGTTCATGCGATAAAACCGAGAGGAACTGGAACCTTACCTGTTTGCCCTCATGGGTCATTTTTCTGGCCATCCGTTTCAGGAAAAGTTGCTTTGTGATATTTTCGATGGATGATTTGAGCTCCTGCGGAGTGAACGGTTTGGGAATGAAATCGTAGGCGCCATCGTAGGTTGCTTTCACTGCCAGTTCCATCGATGCATATGAAGTGATCATTACGACCAGGATATCATACTTTTGTGTCCGGATATATTCAAGTACCTCAATGCCTTGCATACCGGGAAGTTTGTTGTCGAGCAAACAAATATCCGGCATATCTTTTTCGATGATCTGTATCGCTTCCTCGCCCGTTCCTGCTTCCAGAATGATGAAATTGTACATTTCATCCATAAACGGGTAATCAACTTTGAAATTCCTGAGAATTCGTTCCACTCCCGATCTGATACCCGGTTCATCATCAACTACCAAAACTTTTAATGTGGCCATAATCAGATTTTCAATAATTTTTTAATTTCCTTTTCGAGTTGATCAGTACGAATGCCTTTATCCAGGAACAGGTCGGCCTTGATCCAGCTTCTGTTGCTTTCTTCGCTCAGGTTGAAACCCATCCCCGTTTCGGCCGTGACGGCTGTTGCCAGAATTACGGGCACTTCGGGGTATTTTTTCTTAATTTTATAGCTGAGTATGAAACCGCTGTCCTCGTTTTCCATCATCAGGTCGAATATAGCAAGGTCGGGTTTCATTGCCTCGATAACCTTTTCGCCCTCCCGCTGGCTTTCAGCCGTGATGGCCTCAAATCCGAATTGCTCGATCTTTAGTTTTATCTGGAATAAATAATCCATATCATCATCAACTACAAGAATTATCTTTTTCATCTGTTTACTTTTATTGTTTATAGCTTATTCCCTGAAACCTGACCCGTTATTCCTTGGCAAGGTCAGTATAAATGAAGTTCCTGTTGACCCCTGGGAAGGATCGGCGTTGGTTTTCAGGTCGATTTTTCCCTTGTGCATCTTAACAATTCCATATACCAGCGGCAGCCCCAGGCCCGTTCCTTTGCCAGTTTCCTTGGTTGTAAAAAAAGGTGTAAATACATGTTCCATATTTTCATTGGAAATCCCTGTACCCGTATCCACTATTTCGATGGTAATGTTTTCGGGGGAATCCGAAAGGGAGATGGTTAGCTTTCCACCATCAGGCATTGCTTCAACAGCATTTTTCTCCAGGTTGCTCAACACCTGCATCATTTGGTCGGTATCGATTTGTGCCACCGGATTCTGAATGTTCTGTTCAATAATGATTTCAATATTGGCCGGCTTAAGTATGGTTGAAAAGCTTGACTTTATAAAATCTATGATGTTGGTTGGTGAAAGGTTAACCTGGTTTTTACGGGCAAAATTCAGCAAACCACCAACTATTTTTTTACACCTTGCTGCTTGTTCCACAATGAGGTTGAGATCTTGATGAATGGGATCGCCTTCAGCAATCTCCTCTTTTAAAATGTTACTGTACATGGTAATAACACCAAGGGGATTGTTCAACTCGTGGGCAATGCCGGCAGACAGTTGTCCCATGCTGGCCAGTTTCTCAGATTGCCTGAGCGCCTGTTGTGCCGTGGCCAGTTTCAGGTTGGATTCGTTGAGTTCCATCACCGATTGGTGGAGTTTCTCGATGGAGTAGGGGAGGCACATTTCGTTTTCGGCCAGACCCTGGATGATGGCAATGGCATGGTCCCGACACGTATCATAACCACATGCACCGCAGTTCAAATGATCTTTGTGCTCGAATTTACCAATAGCCTGCAATACCTTATTGATCTCCCCGTTGCCCGGAGTTGGTATCCTGCGGTCTTTAACATCATGATTTTGTGTGAGATCAACTGTACTGAATTCTTCAATAGCTTCTTCCCATGCTTCAAAATCGAAGTTTTCAAGTTTCTTCCTCACAAACTGGCTCACGCTCATCCTGCGGTTGTAGCGGGAGGCTTTTTGTGTCATGCCCGGTCCCATAATACAACCCCTGCAACATAAGAGCTCCAGATGGTGCTTGTCGTGGTCGTTTTTTTCATTTTCAAATTCCCTGACCGCCTCCCTGAAATTGATCCTCCCGGAAGCGACGATTACATTTTCGGTGAGAATATCTTCCGATATATTTGCCGTTTGAAGCAAGCCCCGGCTAACAGGAAAAATCGAGCCTTTTCCTGCCGCTGGCGGATCGAATTCTGATGGCATTACTTTGTCAGGACTGATGCCTTTGGCTGAATACATATCCCTCAATTCACTGAATGTTATCGACTCGTCAATTTCATCGCTTTCAGCTTTCTTGGCGATACAGGGCCCGATAAAAACAATTGTTGAATTCTTCCCGTATTTTTTTCTGACGATTCGGGCCATGGCTACCATTGGTGAAGCTATTGGCGCCATAAATTTTACAAGGTGGGGATGGTAGTGTTGGATGTAAAAAGCAATCGCCGGACAGTCGGACGAGATGCTGCCCTCACCGGGATCGTTCTCATGGATTTTTTTGTACTCGCGGGCTACCATATCAGCGCCAAATGCTACTTCACAAACATGCCTGAAACCCAATGCCCTGATCATCCCTACCAGGTTCTTGTGATCTTTTATTTCGGTAAATTCGGCAGGGAAGCTTGGCGCAACAATGGCAATGGGTTTTTGGATTTCCATCAGAAGATGGTCAACAGCATCATCGGACCTTAAATACACCTTTGCCCCCTGGCTGCAAACAATGGTACAGTTGCCACAACCAATGCAACGCTCGTTGATGACCTCCGCCTGACCGTTTATGATCCTGATGGCTTTTACCGGGCATTCCCTTACGCAGGTGTAGCAAACCCTGCAGCGGTCCTTGACCGTATATACCAATTGTTGGTGTTTCGAATGACTCACTTGTTTATCCAAATTTAAATTTGTAGCAACAGGTTACGGATTGCTGGTAAAACCCTGCACCCTGTACCCCGCACCTCCCGTACAGCATCGTTTTTATCACCTCAAAACCTCCCGTTTTTGATAAGTGGTTTTTAATTTTTCCTTAAATGAATTTTTCTCCCTTCCGTCGTATTTGCTAAATAACTCAATTACTGCCGGGTTTTTATAAGATACCTTAATGGATTCTTTTTCATCAATGTCGTAAATGGTTTTCATGCGGGCTTTAAGGGCTTCCTGGTTGTTTGTGATGGGTTGTCCGCCCCCGTTTATACAGCCGCCCGGACAAGCCATAACTTCGATAAACTGTATGTCGGAACTTCCTGCTTTGATTTTGCCAATCAGTTCCATGGCATTTTCAAGGCCGTTTACTGCAGCAATGCCTATTTTTTGTTTGCCAATTTTAATATGGATTTCCTTTATGTTTTTGCTGCTTCTTAATTGAGCAACTTTAAAGTTTACCAGGTTTTTACCGGTAAGTTTGTAATACAATGTCCGGTAAACGGCTTCGGCTACACCACCACTGGTTCCAAATATTTTTCCGGCCGAGCTCCTTATTGAAAAAGGGCTGTCGGCAAGTTCCGGTTCGGCCATCTGGATATTGAGTCCAAAGAGCCGTATGATCCGGGAGAGTTCACGGGTGGTTAGTACAGCATCTACATCAGATATTCCCTTATGGGTATTTTCATCACGTTGTGCTTCAAATTTCTTTGCCGTACAGGGCATGAGCGAAACCGAATAAATATTTTCTGCTTTAACTTTCTGTTGCCTGGCATAATGGTACTTAATTAAACTTCCCATGATTTGTTGTGGCGACTTACATGTGGAAATGTTGGGTAGCAGATCAGGATGGTATTCTTCCATAAATTTGATAAATGCCGGACAATCGCTTGAGAACATGGGTAGATGCTCATTCTTTTCCAGCCTTAAGATTAATTCATCAACTACTTGCAAAACCATTATATCAGCAGTAAAAGCAGTTTTAAAAACTTTATCAAAGCCCATTTTGCGGAGTGCTGCAATAAGTAATCCATCGAGATCCTTGCCACTTTTAACATTAAATTCCTCGGCCAGGGACACGGAGACGGACGGCGAGATTTGCACCACAACTTGTTTGTCAGGATCCTGAAGGGCTTCCTGCACATCCGAAATGCTCTCCTTCTCATGAAGTGCACCGGTTGGGCAAACCATGATACATTGCCCGCAATTGATACAATTGGATACGTTCAGGTTATTGTTGAATGTTGGGCCAACAATGGTATGTGTTCCTTTGCCAATGAAATCCAGTGTGGAGATGCCAATTTGATCTTTGCAAATCCTTACGCACCTGCCGCATAGGATGCACTTGTCAGGATCACGGACAACACTGGTTCCGGAATGATCCTTCTTTTTGAAAACCCTTACTTCCGGCAGTCTTCGATCACGGATTCCCAACTCTTCGGCAAGCTTTTGCAGTTCACAGTTTTTGTTTCTGATACAATAGAGGCAATCATCAGGATGGCCGGAAAGCAGCAACTCAACAATGGTGCGGCGGGCATTGATAACCCTGGGCGAATGTGTATTGATTTTCATCCATTCCTGAACAGGATATGAACAGGAGGGTACCAGGTCGGTATACCCTTCAACCTCAACCACACAAATCCGGCAAGCCCCTGTGGGGGTAAATCCCTCCATATTGCACAGTGTGGGAACGGTGATGCCATTTCTCCTTAAAGTTTGAAGAATGGTATCGCCCTTCTTAGCTTTAATGTTCTTTCCGTTTACATTTATATTAAAAATCATTCGCTGATTGTATTTAACATAAAACTTTCATCTAACTGATTTCAACTGCTGAAAACTTGCATACATCCATACAAATGCCGCAGCTGTTGCATTTTTCCTGCAGGATGAAATGTGGCTGATTTGAAGTGCCTGCAATGGCGTCCTCAGGGCATTTTCTGGCACATACCATACAGCCGGTACAACGTTCGACGCTTATGGTGAATGTTCTCAGGTTTTTGCAAACATTGGCCCTGCATTTCCTTTCATAAATATGTTCTTCAAATTCCTCCCTGAACCATTCAAGTGCGCTGATAACCGGGATAGGGGCAGTTTTGCCCAACCCGCAAAGCGAAGTCTCTTTAATGACTTTTGCCAGATTTTCCAGTTGCAAAATGCCCCTGAACCTATTCAGGCTGTTGTGCCCGTGACGATCTGAAGGTTTTGTGGTTATGGCGTTTAAAATTTCGTACATCCTGTTGGTGCCTTCGCGGCATGGAATGCATTTGCCACAACTTTCGTTTTGCAGAAAGTTGATGAAATATTTAACCATATCCACAATGCATGTGTTTTCATCCAATACCACCAATCCTCCCGAGCCCATGATCAGGTTTTGTTCTACGAATACTTCATAATCTATTGGGGTGTCAAAGGCAGGTTCAGGGATCAGGCTTCCGGATGGCCCCCCGATTTGCACGGCTTTCAACTTAATGTTGTACTTGCTGCCACCTGCAATATCGTTGATAACATCATTTAGTGAAGTGCCGAAGGGTACCTCTACAAGCCCACTGTTGACGGTGTTGCCGGTGAGTGAAAATAACTTGGTCCCCGGGCAACTCTTA
>JABMQA010000140.1 GCA_013203545.1 Bacteroidota bacterium | reverse complement strand
TTTTTTTCAGTTTTATGCTGAAAAAATCTAGGAACCTTATACTAATCGATATCGATAAAAAAATTTGTACCGTATTTCTGGATATTATGGGAAGGTATGTTTTAAGTCATAAACTTGCACTACCTGACGGCCTCATTGCAGCAACAGCTTTGGCAAACGATGTTGAAATTTACACACTAAACAAGAAGGATTACAGGTTTATTGATGGGTTAAAACTATACTCATAGAATTGCAGTTCTCCCAGCTGGTGAAATTGTGTTCGCTGCAGGTACTATGATATTCATTTCAAAAGATGTAAAAGTGGCACGGATGAACGGTACCCACGCCAGCATGGGGAACAAATATTTTTGATTTTTATTTGACAGGATTTATGTTTATTTTTGCATTATCCTCAAGTTTAATAAATTAAAAGTAAAGATATGAAGCAATTTACCTATAGGGTATTATTAAAAAGGGAACCGGAAGGCGGCTATACCGTAACAGTACCAACTTTACCTGGTTGCATAACCTACGGGGAGACAGTTGATGAAGCTATTGTAATGGCTAAAGAAGCTATCGGATTATATATTGAAAGCCTCGTTGCACATAACGAGCCCGTACCCGACGAATTGAATACACTAGAATATGCTTTAACCCTTGAAGCTGCCGTATGAGCAACATTCCATCACCCACACCAAAAGATATTGTAAAAATTCTTAAGCAGAAAGGCTTTATTTTAGACCGGAGCCGTGGAAGCCACCAAATATGGTTGCACCCGGTTTCCCGTAAACGTGTAACTGTACCAATGCATACCAAAGATATTCCTATCTGAACGTTGTATTCAATCCTAAACCAGGCGGGTATTGATAAGGAAGAACTTTAAAAAACGCTTTTTGCTTCTTGATTATTTCCCTATTCGGTCTGGATGTTCCCGGTTTGTGAGGTGATGCGTCCCAGGTTGTCGTATTCGTAGGCCTGGGAGGTATTGTTGTCGCAGCTAACGGAGGTCAGTTCCCCCAGGTGGCCGGGCGTGGTGCTGTAGGTCCAGGTGGCGTTTTCGTCTCCATTGCGGGTGTTAATGCGTCCCAGCAGGTCGTAGGTCATCGTATAGGTGTTGTCGCGGACATCGGTCTGGCTTACCAGTTCGTCGTAAGCGTTGTAAACCGTAGTGATCTCACCGGCATCCGGGTCATCGATGCTGGTGCGGTTGCCGTGGGCGTCATATTCCATGGTGATGGCATTGCCGTCGCAGTTGATATTCCTGGGCAGTCCCGAGCTGTAATATTGGTAGGTGACCCCACCACCGATGTCCAGAATCATTACGGGCTGTCCAAAAGCGTTCATGGTTTTAGTAACGGTATCCCATTGTATGGAATTGTGTTTTATTACTTGCATTGCTATAGTGAAAAATCAGGCACGGACGAAGGATGCCCGTGCCAATTGTTTATTTTAGGTACCGATGGTTATCACGGACGTGGACGTCCGCGATGGCATTACGTACCTGAAATAGTGTCCGATCCAGCGGGGATCGGTTTTAGTATCTCAATAGTAGCTACGAAAGGCCTATGCCTTATTAACCGAACACTCCGCGCCAGCATGAGATCTATACTAATATTTTTCATCAAATTACAATCATACTCAACAAGGTCTATTTAATCTTGAATATTTGCCTACGGTGCAATGTATCTGATATAATATTTATAGTGATACATCCCCCATCTTTTTGATCTTGTGATACTTTTCTTGAAAATATTCTTTCTAAATCATTTTTTTTTATAGTTTCCCATTGCTCTGTAAGAGCAATACTATCATATTTTATAAAAAGATCATTTTTAGCCTTTAGGGATACTTTGTAACTAAATTCAATTGTGCCTAAGTCAATATTATGAAAACCTCTAAAATCCTCAAATTTATCAACTGTAATAAAAGGAGCCAACCAATGATATTTGTTAAGATCACTTTGTTTTAATTCAATATTATCTGTGCAAGATAATAGGTTGAATGCTAAAAGAATTAAAATTATATAAACACTAAACATCTTCATATGATTAATATTTTATTGGTAAGTTTGTGGGTCGATAAATATTCAATGCTTCTCTGAATTCTATTGGAGAATAAAATCTCGATTGATCTCTACCAAAATTATTCGCTCTCTGATCTAATTTCGAATCAGATAGTGGATAACCTTTAATTCTTTGATCATATATTTCTCTTAAATTACTAAAATGTTCTGCAAAAAATTCACCACCTGGGCCACGATGAGCTGCTTGAAAATTCGCCTTTGCATGAAAATACTTATCGGATTTAATCCAATCAGCCTCCCTCATATCAAAATAATTAGAGTAGAAATCATAAGCAGCCAAATACATATCCACTGGAAATAAGAATGAATAATCTAAAACTTGGTTAACAGATGTTGTAATAATCTCTGCACTTGTTGAAAAATAATTCCAATAATTATATCTTGAAGGTCCGTTTGTTATTCTTGGAGATATAATTTCGGTTTCAGCCAACATACCACCATAAATTGTTGGCGGATCATCAATGCTGGCATAGAATGCAGGCTCATGAATTCTTGCAAAATTAAAACTATGACTATAACCAATTCCCGGATCAAAACCAACATTCCCATTATATGAAAAACCCAGTCCATTAACAGCTAATCCACCATTTTCGCTATAACCAATACCAAATGAAGTCGCACCGGTATTTAGTCCAGGAGGTCCAAATCCGAAATTTGCTCCTGCTGTTAATCCTGATTGCGTACCATAGCCAATGGAGGCGTTTATACCAAATGCTGTGCCTCCAAGGGATGTATAACTGTTATTCGAACCAAACGAGTGGCCAGCAGTAATCTGTGCGCTTAGTAAACCAGGTACACCCACTCCAAAGGTTAAACCAATGTCTAAACCCCCACCATTGCTATATCCAATATGAGGGATTAAAAACAGAAACTCCCCACTCGGATCGCTATAAATCAATGGATTATTAAGACAATAGCTATACCTGTTAAAATTCTGCGAATAATCCGGCATTTGCACGTAGGGATCGGGAGAGAGGAAGCGGCAAAGCCCGGCATCATACATCCTGCCGTTCATATTTATCAAGCCAAACCATTTCAAGTGCTCATGGCCGGTGTAGCCACGATCGAAAATGAAATCGGGGATGTTGGTGTAGGTCCAGTTTTCAGGATTGCGGTTGCGGCCCCAGGCATCGAAAGATTGTCTGAAAACAGTTCCCGTTTCTTCGTTAATGGCGCCAACCATGCTACCCAGGTGATCCTTCATAATAAAATACATCGAATCGGGGGCATAATCGTACTTCACGTAAATGGCGGCTAAACCATCACCACCGGATATGTAGTGTGAGTGCTTAGTACCATCAGCATCGGTTACTTTTTCGTAATCACCGAATGCGTAGTATTTTGTAAGCAGTGCATCTTCTGTTATGTCGTTCCTCAGGTTGGTATATCGCCGCAACCTGTCAGGGCCATAGGTGATGAAATAATCCAGGTTGCCCTGGCTGATGTGGGAAGCTTTGTTGAATGAGGTGTAATCCACAGTCTGGTCGTTGGTGGGTAAAAGGTTTCCTGTGGTATTGATCAGGCCGGTTGCAGCATGCGGGCCGGCATCAATTCCGCTATAGTTGTAATCGCCCACATCACTGCGGTTGGTTATGTTGCCATTGAGGGCAAAATCAGTTGAACGGGTATTGGAGGAGATGGTTTCATCCGTAAGCCGGTTTAAGGCATCGTATGTGAAATCCTCGACATTATAGCAGTTGGCGGTACTTCTGCGTTGGGTCAGGTTTCCTTTTAACTCATCGAAAAGGTAAATATGGCAAATTATATCCGGAGTCTGACCAATAACCTTGGTACGTACCTCCTCCGGGAAACCGTAGCTATCCCAATCCCTTGTGGTACGGTAATCATCACCAAGCTTGTAGCTCATGATCTGTCCGCGGACGTTGTAGGTTTCGGCTTCCCAAATCGTCTCTTCGCTTGCGTTTTGTACCTCATCCAGATAACCGTATTGGTTGTACAGGTGCTTGATACCAAATCCGGTGTTCCAGCTTTGGGTTTGCAGTCGGCCAAGACCATCGTAGGTGTAGTATTGGGTGAAGGTCTCGCCCTGGATGTTTTCGGTTTGCGAGGTCATCCGGCCCAGGTTGTCGTAAAAGTAGGCCTGGGAGGTATTGTTGTCGCAGCTAACGGAGGTTAGTTCCCCCAGGTGGCCGGGAGTGGCGCTGTAGGCCCAGGTGGTGGTTTCGTCACCAGCCCGTTCGGTGATGCGCCCCAAAAGGTCGTAGGTCATGGTGTAGGTGTTGTTGCGGGCATCGGTCTGGCTAACCAGTTCGTCGTAGGCG
>JABMQA010000139.1 GCA_013203545.1 Bacteroidota bacterium | reverse complement strand
CCGTTTTCTCACTGATTCTTGCCCTGATCCTGGTTGAAATCATGGCGCCCTGGTTTTATCAACTCACCGATAAGAGCCTGTCCTTATACCAATTCAATATTTGGGTAATTCTCCCTGTTATTTTTGGTTTTATACTAACTGTGAGTTTCCTGGCTGGATTTTATCCGGCATTTATACTTTCCGGATTTAGCCCCATAAAAGTATTGAAGGGTAGTACCAGCAGTGGTTATAATATCATTAAATCAAGCACGGGCCAGCTTCGTTTCAAGCAAATTATGGTAATCTTTCAGTTGGCCAGTTCAGTGGCCCTGATCACCGCTTCCATTCTGATTAACCAGCAACTTAAGTTTGCCAGAACCAGCGACCTGGGACATCAACCCGAACAATTGCTAATAGTTACCAACCAGTGGGACGACAATATGCTGCAAAGGTTTAACAGCTTAAGGGATGTGCTAATCCAGAACCCATCCATAGTGGGGATTGGATGTGGCTATAATGCTCCGGGGGAAGACATAAACAACTGGTCTACCTTCACATTTGGCGACCAAACAATTAATGCCGGATACATTGGGGTGGATAAAGATTATTTTGTGGTAATGGATGCAGAAATCATAAAGGGCCGCAACTTTAACAGCAATAATCTTTATGAAGAAGAACACAGTTGTGTGATCAACGAAACGGCAGCAAAACAACTGAAAATCTATAATGATCCTATCGGGAAAGAAATCGTTGGTTTTTGGGGCGATAACAAAAGGACAGTAGTTGGAATGGTCAGGGACATTAATTACAAATCACTACAGGAGGCCATTCCACCAATAGTTTACCGCATAAGTGAAATTGGGTACCCCTATTATTATTATAAAATGCTGATCCGTATAAGACCGGAAAACATAAATGAAACAGCTGATTTTATAGATAAAGCATGGTGTGAAATTTCGCCATCATGGCCTTTACAACTCACCTTTGTAGACCAGTCTTTTGAAAACATGTACCTTTCGGAACAGAAGGTTTCCAAACTATTGGCTTTGTTTACATTTTTAGCCATTGCTATTTCTTTACTCGGATTATATGGACTGATTGCCTTTGTGGCCGTTTCGAAGCAAAAAGAAATCAGTATTCGAAAGGTAATGGGGGCTACAGTATATAGTATTGTAATGAAAATGGGCCGGGAGTTCATAATCCTGACAGCAATAGCCAACCTGATTGCATGGCCGGTGATATATTTCATTTCGCTCAGGTGGCTTGAAAACTTTACCTATCGCATTTCAATCAACGCCTGGTGGTTTCTTATGGCCGGATTAATTGTTCTGGCCCTGGTGATGTTGATCGTTATTTACCATACTATCCGTTCAGCCAACCGCAATCCCGTGGATGCTTTGAAATATGAATAAATCCTGATTACTTGTTAAAAAACAAAACCGCCTCAAATAAATGAAACGGCCTTGCTAAAATATTTGGAGGATACAAGAAAATTATTCCGGTCAAAAAACCTGGTCAGTTAGTTACGGGACAGTTCGTTTAATTCCAACATGTAGATCCCATAACCTGATAACCAGGATCACAATTTAAATACCTTTTCAGCCTGTAATATCATCCCTTCTTCAGAATACAGTTTTAACAAATACAATCCCCTCGGGAAATAACCCAGATCAATTTTTAATTTTCCGGAGCCTACCGAAACGTTTTGTTCATCAATTTCAATCTCTTTACCGGTGATATCAAAAAAGCGAACAATGATATCCTGGGGAAATCCTGGGGCAAAATCAACATTCAGAATCTCTCTAAAAGGATTGGGATAAACAAACATTCCATCAAATTTATTTGGATGCTCACTGATGGAAGTGAGGTCATCTTCGAAGATTTCAATTTTAACATCATAAGCAGCAGGATTGGATTCAGTAAGTGTAATAAATACCGGCTCTGAATACATTCCAGTTGATTCTGCAATCACTTTATATGTTCCCATCGGGAGGTTATCGAACTGGAAAATTCCATTTTGATTGGAGTACGCATAATTTACAGGTATGTTATCATTGTTAAACAGTAATATCTCGGTGTTCCCGGCAGGAAACGGGGGCACATTCTTTCTCGGATTGTGGATGACTGAACCGTTAATGAGTCCAATACCATTTTCGGAATCAGGAATTTTATTGAGATTTATATCAAGGTTATAGTAACTCGAGTCAGCAATATGAAGAATGGCTGCCTGCTGCCAGGTTAGATGCTCACCCAGGTAAGTCGGGAAAAAAACCCGATGGGTGGAGGAGCCGCCTGTTAAATTTACTTTAATAAGATAATCACTTGCGAGTAGGTGCAGGAAATAGAAATATCCCAATTCAACAAACCTGCCGGTATCAAGTGGTGTCAGCACATTATTTTTCTGACGGTAAATACATATTTCAGCAGTGTCGCCGGTATGTTCGGGATTATTAATCGGGAAATCACCTGCATACAGCAAGCCTCCGATATGGAAATACTCCGGTGAATTTATCGTCAGACTCATCTCATCCTCACAATCATCACCCCATTGATTTTCGGTGAGAATTATCAACTTCACCTCCCAACTCCCAAAATCATCATATTGATGTACCGGATTTTGTTCAGTTGAATTGGTGCCGTCATCAAAATCCCACGACCATGATGTTGGGCTACCGGTTGATAAATCGGAAAAATGAAAAAGGTTGGGCCTGTTTATCCCCGAATCGGGAAATGCGATAAAGTTTGCCTGACAATTGGGTGCGGTTTCGAATACATGAATGTTTTTAACGATTGCGCTTTCACAATAAACAATGGAATCGGGATTTACTATCGACAATTGCACCGAATAATATCCGGAATCCGGAAAAATATGCACAGGATTTTGAAGCATGGATGTTGACCCATCGCCAAAATCCCATTGCCATTGGGTCATGATCCCTTCGGACTGGTCGATAAATTGTACGGCAAGTAATTGATCAGGAATTGAAGTATTATCAAAATCCGCCTCACACAAATCAGGTAAAACTATTTCAATAAATTCACAATGCACATCCTGACAAATACCCCACATATCAGTAATCGAGAGGCATACCTCATAGGTGCCCTCATCCGTGAAAATATGATCGGGGTTTTGTGTCAACGAGGTTGTTCCATCACCAAAATCCCAGAGCCATTCAGCGATATTCCCGCTTGATAAATCTACAAATTGAAACGACAATGGGTCGTTCATGCTTGAAATATAGGTAAAATCGGCCTCGCATGTCGGTATGTGCGACACCTCCACCATCCTGCAAAACTGGTCGGCACAACCCGTTAAAAAATCCATAACATTCAAACAAACCAGGTATTCCCCGTCTTCATCGTAGGTATGTAACGGGCTCTGGTCAAATGAAAAATCACCATCACCAAAATCCCAAAACCACAAATCAATGCTTCCTCCCGACAAATCCATAAACTGAACAGAAAGTGGGTCGGCTGGTAAAATAAAATAATCAAAATCGGCCTGGCAGGGAACCTGGTTGGTGACCATAATCTCCTGACAGAAAACATCCTCACAAATACCTGTTTCGTTAACAATGGTCAGACAAATGAAATACAAATCCTCACTGGTGTATGTATGTACAGGACTTTGCTCGCCGGAAAAACTGCCATCGCCAAAATCCCACTCCCATGAAGCAATATTCCCAATCGAGAGATCAACAAACTGGAAGGTCATGTAATTTGTAGTATCCTGTACATATGTATAAAAGGCTGTACACTGAGGTGTGACCCCTGCAAAAATGGTTTCGCAGTAAGCATCATAACAATTTCCTTCTTCATCAGATACCGTAAGGCAAATGGTATATTCCCCGGGATCGTAATAACTATGCAGCGGATTTTGCAACGTGGAAGTGGTGTTATCGCCAAAATCCCATTCCCAGTTTTCGATTTCTCCAACTGAAAGATCAACAAACTGATAAGTGTGTGGATCCACTGAAGTTTCGATATATTCGAAATAGGCATCGCATG
>JABMQA010000138.1 GCA_013203545.1 Bacteroidota bacterium | reverse complement strand
TACAATTATTTCCAGACCGCCGATCAAAAACTTCTCGATGTTCTGAAAGCAGAACGGATTCTTGATGATGTTGCTGACGACAGTCCTCTGGCTGAGACGGGTGAAGAGGTAGTTGCTGAAGAGGTAAGCGAAACGATTACCGCCGAAACCGATACAACCGATCAGGGCCTTCTTGATCAGATCAGTGATTCGCTTGACATCACCCAGGAAGGAATGTCTGCCGAAGAAATTGCCAAGAAAAACCCGCTGTTTGCATACCTGAGGCCTAACCTGGTACAAAATCAATCAGGAAATTATGGACCTGCCGAATCCGCTTCTGTGGGTTTTGCAGAAATCAAAGATACGGCAATGATCAACAATTTGTTGAGTAGGGTCAGGGATGTATTTCCAAGAAATTTAAAGTTACGCTGGAAGATCAAACCGGAAAAATGGGCCCCTACTTACCTCGAACTGGTTGCTTTAAAAGTTACCTCCCGTGATGGCGCTGCTGCACTTGAAGGTGACGTGATCGTGGATGCCCGCCAGGATTTTGACCAGAATGGAAGGGTTGAGGTTAGCATGAGTATGAACTCGGAGGGTGCAAGAATCTGGAAACGGTTAACAGGTGATAATGTTGGCCGCCAGGTTGCCATCGTTCTTGATAATTTCGTTTATTCAGCTCCTAATGTAAATGATGAAATCCCCAGTGGAAGATCATCCATTTCAGGAAATTTTGAGGTTGATGAGGCCAAAGACCTCGCCAACATCCTGAAAGCCGGTAAACTTCCCGCGCCCGCACGTATCGTTGAAGAGGCCGTTGTAGGCCCTTCACTGGGTAAGGTTGCTATCAACGACGGGTTAATGTCATTTATATTAGCCTTCATCCTGGTACTGCTCTTTATGGTGCTGTTTTACAACCGTGCAGGCTGGGTTGCCGACCTTGCATTGTTATCCAACATTTTCTTCCTTTTTGGTGTGCTTGCATCACTTGGCGCGGTACTCACACTGCCTGGAATTGCAGGTATCGTACTTACACTGGGTATGGCCGTTGATGCCAACGTGATTATTTACGAACGTATCAAAGAGGAGGTCAGGGCTGGAAAAGGCATGCGACTGGCCATCAGCGATGGTTACAAAAATGCGTACTCGGCTATCATCGATGGTAACGTAACCACATTGCTGACAGGTATTGTACTATATACTTTCGGCTCAGGCCCTGTACAGGGTTTTGCAACAACACTTATAATAGGTATCCTTTCATCGTTGTTCTCAGCCATCTTTATTTCAAGGCTCGTTTTCGACTACTTCCTTAATAAAAACAAAACCATTGTTTTTGGTAATAAATATACCATCAACATGCTGGTTAATGCAAAATATAATTTCCTGGGTATGAGAAAGGGAGCCTACATCCTGTCTGCTACCGTTATTATTCTTGGAATTGCATCGCTTACAATACGGGGTTTGAATTATGGTGTTGATTTCTCAGGTGGAAGAACTTACGTTGTCCGTTTCGACCAAACGGTTAGTACCAACGATATCCGTAACTCATTAGAAGCAGAGTTCCAACAGTTACCGGAGGTTAAAACTTTCGGTCCGAACTCGCAGGTGAAAATAACAACAAAATACCTCATCGAAGATGATGCACCAACAGTTGACTCTCTTATCCAACATAAACTCTTTGCAGCATTAAAACCTTTCTACCAGGATCAGGATATGGTTTACAGGGATTTTGTTGCCGATACGGAGACCGATAAATTAATTGGCATATTGAGTTCGCAAAAAGTTGGGCCAACCATTGCCGATGATATCCGAAACAGGGCTGTAATGGCTATCTTCTTTGCACTTATTGTCATCTTCCTGTATATTGCCATCAGGTTTAAAAAATGGCAATACGGCCTGTCAGGTGTTATTGCCTTATTCCACGATTCGATGATCACCATCGGACTATTCTCGATTTTCTATAATGTTTTACCATTTAACCTTGAGATAGACCAGGCGTTTATTGCTGCGATCCTTACAATTATCGGATACTCCATCAACGATACGGTAATTATTTTCGACCGTATCCGTGAATACGTATTCCTGCATCCTAAAAAAGCACTGGCAACTAACATCAATGAAGGGTTGAACAGCACTCTGGCCAGAACAATTAATACATCAGGAACCACACTGGTTGTATTGATCATTATTTTCATATTTGGTGGTGAGGTTATCCGTGGATTTACCTTCGCATTGCTGGTTGGTATTTTTGTTGGTACATACTCGTCCCTGTTTGTTGCCAGTCCGATAGCTTACGATTTGCTGAAGATTAAAAAGTCTAAAATTGTTGATACTAAAAAGAGAAAGTAATTAAGAAAACATCAAATATCAAAGTCCCGCAAATCCTTTTCGTATTTGTCGGGACTTTTTTTTATACATTTGCAGGTGATGAAACATAAACATTAAACAATTGATTCCATTATTTTTCAATATTAGCGGTGGCGAAATTTTTATCATTTTGCTTGTGGTCTTTATCATTTTCGGCCCTGATAAAATTCCTGAGATTGCCCGTTGGATGGGAAAGGGCCTCAATGAAGTTAAGAAAGCTACCAGTGAGATCAGGGAAGAGATAAGCCGCGAAACCAAGGATATCAGGGAAACCGCCGGTAAAATTAAGGAAGACATTAAAAAGGAAACCGATGGATTGAAAGACTTTACCGGAAAAACCTCCAATGCCCCAAAAGAAAAAGGATCGGAGTACCCTTATAATCTGGAACCAGAGACCGAAAATGAGGATAAAACCCATCAGAAGACGGAGTAATTAAAATTATAATACTAAAGTTTTTACCCGGGTCGTTAACCTGTATGTTTAAAATATTGGTT
>JABMQA010000137.1 GCA_013203545.1 Bacteroidota bacterium | reverse complement strand
TTTCTTTTGGTAATTTGTCATCATAAGTTAAATAACAGAAAGTCTTTTAACTTTCACTCAGTTAACTCCCATGGTCTGAGATGTCTGATGCCCTGGTAGTCAGAAAATTTGATATCATCAAGTGAGATAACAATTTTTTCGTGGTTATCCTTAATTGATAACAGGTTTTCGAACTCCCGTTCCATTGAAGTCTCATTCAGTAAATAAGAAACCTGAATGTATTTTGTTTTATTGGTTTTTTGGGCAATAAAGTCGATTTCGTTTCCATTTATCACACCAATGGAAATATGGTAACCCAATTGTTTAAGTTGCAGGTATACAAAATTTTCCAGATGGTATCCAATGTCGGAGGGATTGTATCCGAAAATATAGTTTTTAAAAGCCAGGTCGTTCAGATAATATTTACGGACCCCTGCAAGTGCCTGTTTGCCTTTTATGTTAAACCGGCCGGCTTCATGAAGGATAAATGTATCTACCAGGTACTGTACATAGGTGGAGATGGTTTCATAGTTTGTCCTTTTTTGTTTGCTTTCAAAATACTTGACTATTCCCGTAAATGAAGTAAGGTTGCCAATATTTAGTGATAAGAACTTAAAAATATCCTCAAGCAGGTTGATGTCCTTTACATTGTTTCGTTGGACAATATCACGGAGGACAATTGTATTTTTAAGGTCTCCGATATAGTGCCCACGAACCTCCTCATTATTAAAATTCATCATTTCCGGGAGGCCGCTTGTTTGTACAAAATTAAGAAATACCCCTCTGTTTATAATCTGATTGTTAATACCTGCAAATTCGGATAAACTATACGGGAAAACTTCAAATTCAACATACCTGCCTGAAAGTAAGGTGGCCAATTCGCCTGATAATAACTTTGAGTTTGAACCTGAAATAAAGATCTCGTATTCCCTTGTGAAATCCTGTGAGTAAGAATTAACAAAAGTTTCCCAATTGTTAATGTTCTGGATCTCATCAAGAAAAATATAAACCTTTCCCTGAACATTTAGTTGTTCAATATAATAGGAAAACAGATTTTCAAGGTCAACTGCTGTGGAAATATCATCAAATGCAGTATATTCTTTATTCAGATAAAAAATATTCTTAGGATTGATATGATCATTTGAAATCAGCTTATTGATGATCTGGCGCATCAGGTAGCTTTTTCCTGTTCTTCGCTGACCTATAATGACCTTTATCAGCTTATTGCCGGTAAAGTCTGATATCTTATCAAGATATGCTGTCCGTTCATACCCGAGGTTAAAGTTTATTCCATCCCATGGATTGTATTTTTTTATTCTATCAAATGTGACTTTCATTTTTTCAAGTGTATTTGAATATTTCACAAAAATAATAAAAAATTCAAATGAACTTGAAAATACATTTAAAATTTAGAAAAATTCAACTGGACTTGAAAAAAGTAAAAATGAGGTGGCTATGTTTTCGTCATCAACTCCTTCGTCGAAAGCAAGCCACAGGCCGCGAAGATATCCTGTCCGCGTGATGCACGAATGGTAGTGCGGATTCCTTTGTCATTCAAAGCTATCATGAATTTTTCGATGGTCGCATCGTCAGAACTCTGCAAAGGTGTGTTGGGGATGGGATGAAAACGGATAAGGTTGATCCGGCAACGAATGCCGTTTAGCTTTTTAGAAAGTTCCTTCACGTGAAGCGGAGTATCGTTAATACCTTTGAACATGATGTATTCAAAAGAAACACGTCTTTGTTTTCCAAAATCAAAATTGCGGATGGCATCCAGGAGATCGGGAAGTGCATACACATTTTCGACAGGCATCAGTTTTTTGCGTTCCTCTTCGAAAGGTGAGTGCAAACTCACAGCCAGGTGGCAGCTGCTATTTTCAAGGAAGTCCTTCATGGCCGGAATGATACCAATGGTTGAAACAGTAATCCGTTTCGGGCTCCAGCCAAACCCCCATTCGGCAGTAAAAATTTCAAGGCTTTTCATTACCTCATCCAGGTTATCCATGGGTTCGCCCATGCCCATGTAAACGATGCTGGTCAACAAGTCTTTTTCGGGCAGGCTGCGTACCTGGTTTACGATTTCACCGGCTGTAAGGTTGGACTGGAAACCCTGCTTGCCGGTCATGCAAAACAGGCATCCCATCTTGCAGCCCACCTGGGATGATACACATAGGGTGGCCCTGGTATCTTCAGGAATGTAGGCTGCCTCAATAAATTTCCGGTTCAGGGTGGGGTAGAGGTATTTTTTGGTGCCATCAGCCGAAAGCTGAACATTGTAATGTTCGACCAGTCCCATATCAAATTGTGCTGCCAGCTTTTCCCTTGTGCTTTTCGGCAGGTTGCTCATTTGATCAATCGATTGGATGTCCTTTTTGTAGAGCCAGTTGGCAATCTGAGCTGCTGTGAACTTTGGAAGTTTAAGATCTGAAACGATATCATGGAGTTCGTTCAGGGTTTTTCCAAAAAGTGGTTGTTTTGGTATCATTTACTTATGAATTGGGATGAAATTTATGCAAACAAGGTTTGTAGAATTCGCCTGGTATTTACATTAAGTTCTACATCGATGCGACCTAAAACTTTATAAACCAATTCCTTTTCCAAAGTTGCAATCTTTATCATAAATAGAATCCGACTCGGAATAACCTTGTAAAAACTGTTCTTGCACCATCAGCCTATATTGTTTTTCATCCTCATTTAATGGCTCATCTATTAACATAATTATTCTAATATTTTTATCGCTAATCATTTCTAATTCATTCTCAAATTCTTCGGGAACCTGAATTTGATTATTTTTTATCGGTGCTGAAAACTCTATTGCTTTCATGGTAATCTTTTTTTCAAAATTAAAAATAAATTTCTGCAACAATGTTACCGTAAGGTACATTTTTTTCGATCAAAATATCCCTCACCTCCACAACCATTTCTGCGCTACCGCAAAGGTAGTATTTTCTGTTGATGGGCAAACTTTCGGCTTCTGATAGCCATTTTGTGATCCTCCCATGGAATAC
>JABMQA010000016.1 GCA_013203545.1 Bacteroidota bacterium | reverse complement strand
CCCGCAATTGCGGGACCAAGGCGGTTTCTATTAACTATTTAAACCGACATTCTATCTTTTAGTGATAGTAGTCCAAGTTCTGCAAACCATTTCAGGCCCATAGCGTGGCCAACAACAATTTTCTTTGACATTGCCCACCAACCATGAGTGTACATCACAACATCCCAGCATTTCTGCAAAGGCATTCCTAAACCGGTCAGGAACTTAACGATGGTATATCGCCTTCCACATTGTTTCAGACGGTAGCATCGCAATTTCCTACGGATCCAGTTATCGAGATTGGAGAAATCAGCAAGCCATGTATTCGCCAGGCTAAAATAGTTTGTCCAGCCTGTAATCACAAGGTTTAACTCTTTTATGACTTGTTCAAACCTCACCCCCCGGTTCCTGCGGGTTATCTCCCTTACTTTAGCCTTCAGGCGTTTAATGGATTTATCAGCAACCCTTATTCCGCCGTCCGGTAAACAGGTATATCCCATAAACTTTACTTCTGCACAATGCCGCACTCCGCTCTTTTGCAGGTTGACCTTTAGTTTTAGTTTCCTCTCAATGAAGTTTACTAATGTGCCCATTACGCGTTCTCCTGCCTTTCGGCTCTTGACGAAGATATTACAGTCGTCGGCGTATCGACAAAAGCTGTGCCCTCTCTTTTCCAGCTCCTTGATATGTTTCCCGAGCCATTGATGACTTTTTGGCTTCCTGATCTATGGGTCAGTTACCCGGAATGACAGGCCTGATATCCGGTTTCTGTTCGTCACATCAAATGTTTGCCTATGGCTTCCTTCAGATTCCCAATCACTCAGGACACCCTTGCCTTCGACTATGGGATTCCCGTCATCATGGCTCCCTGGGGACTTGTGGATGGTTCCACGCACCCGTTAGGTTTACTACTTGCCCGGCACACCATTACCTGAACTCATACTGAGTTCAACATCCTGAGAAAATCCTTAGTTTGACGGCTATGGGGTTTGAGGGTGGATTTCCCGGTCAATATGGAAAGCAACACTCAAAAAACATTAAACCCAAACATAATTGAAACAGATTGATAAATACCTGTGTAATATTGGTAACCACGTAGTATTTCGCGCCTTGTGCCATATCGTACTTCCGCACTGTATTTATTTTTGTAATTGTATCCCACACCCAGGTTGAGATTTGTGTTTATTGATAAAAGTTCCATGGGGCCGATGTAAGAATTGAATGGAAAATCCACAAAAACATATGCCACAGATAAAAATATTTTTGACTGATTATTCAGGAACATGTTATACTTGATCCCTATGGGAATTTCAATGGATTTGTAAACAGCATCAAACGAGTAATTGGGTCGTTGGTCCGCGCATTATAGGATTGGTAGGTTGTCTCGGTGGTAAATGCCCACTTACCCTTGTTGAACGGGAATACAAACTCCGCTTCCATGCCGAAGCAGAAACTCAGATTGCCGTCAAAATCCACATTCAGGGCGTGGTTATAGGCATTATTTACGGATAAAGTTGACCATCTTAATCCGGGCTTTATTCTGAGATTGATCTTGCCTTTTTTCCTGTTTTTTTCATAATTGGTGTAGTCCGAATCCACACATTCATTATATTTTTCAAATATCTTTATCAGGTCATGCCTTTTAAAATCGGTTTTTTTAAAATCATCGAGCGAAATGCATGAACACTTCAGATCTTTCCAAAGCTGCGATTTGTAGCTATTGTTGGTGGCCACTTCGTCATCCTGGGTCAGGTATTCTTTATAAATGAGTTGTGCCAATGGTGAGCTATTTACACTATAGAAATAACGCATTGGTTTGCCTCCAGAATAAAGGTTGGCTTCTCCCTCAATTATGATTTTCAAAAACAAGGTCTCCTCGGTAAAGATTGGTTCTTTATCTTCGCTCAAATTTGCCATATTCTCACCCGATTTATCTATTTGAACCGAAAAACGCCGGTATTTTAAATTTGAAACACCAAATTCTTGAATGTTGTAAATATTTGCAGTATCAGTGTCGGAGGATTCTGATAGCTTAAATTCAATTTTGGTAGGACTGTATTTCCATCCATAATTCTTAATGAAACATTCTGTCCTTTGGTCATCGTTATCTATAAAATATCCCTTTTCGAAGACAACTTGACCAAACGAATTCAATGTTGCAATAAGCAGCAGTAGTAACAGTAAAAATTTGGTTTTCGAAAGATTTTTCATACTTCCCTGCTTTCTTGTCATATTACTTTTTATAAACTCAAAATCCAAAGTACAAAATCCAAAGTACAAAATCCAAAATTATATCCAATTTTCAAATATCAAAATATGAATAATAAAATATTTTATGCCATTGATATTCAATAAATACAATTGATAATATGTGCAGATGATTTTGGATTTTAGGTCTAATTATTTGTTTCGGATTTTGAGTTTTGTGCTTTGTGCTTTAAAATTTGATCTTAATATGCTAAATTCCTTGATTTTATGTAAAGACACTTAAAACGTCATGATAAACTCAGTAAGATTGGCATTTCGGTCGAGGTCGAGTTTTTTCCGCAGGCGATAGCGGCTGATCTCGACACCACGGGTAGAAATATTCATAAGTGTGGCTATTTCCTTACTCGACACATTAAGCCGGAGGTAGGCACACAATTTCAGTTCCCTGGGACTTAAATCCGGATACCGGGCGATCAGACGTTTCAGGAACTCCTCGTGCACACTTTCAAAATGGCTCTCGAAAACATCCCATTGTGATTTATTATCGATATCCCGGTTGATTTTCCTGATTAAAGAATTGATATGGTTGGAGATAATGTCATCACCAATTTCACCGGATAGTTTATGCAATGACTTCTTTATGCTGATTAACGACTTGTTTTTTTGAATCATCTGCATGGTGGAATTGGCCAATTCTTTGTCCTTTTGTTTCATTTCAGCCCTGAGCTTCTCATTGCGTAAGCGGATAACTTCCTTTTCGGATTTTAGGGCTTCATTTTGTAACTGTTTTTCACGCTCGATAAATTCCTTTTGTTGTTTTGCTTTTTCTTCAATATTTGCTTTTTCAATCCGGTATCTAAAGTACTTGATGATAAAAAACAGAATTAAAAACACCAACAGCAAATATAAAAGATACGCTTGCCATGAAACATAAAATGGCCTTAGTATTTTAAAACCGAAACTCACACTTTCTGTTTCTACACCGTAAAGGTTCAGCGCCTTTACATGGAACCGGTACTCACCATGCCACAAATTTGTGAATTCACGCATTGTGTGGCTTTGCCAGGGTGTCCATTCCTCTTCAAATCCTTCCAGATATGTGGAAAACTTGATATCCTGCGGGTTTTCAAAATCATTGGCAGAGAAAATAAACTGCAACTGGTTGTACCTGAAAGGCAATTCGGGAATTAATTCAGCCTGAGGACTGTCGCCATTGTAGATAACTGAATCTGCGCCTGAAATACTAATATTACGGATTGCCGATTGAAAAGGTTGTTGATAGTTTTTGGGATACCCGGGCATGTAGTGTATAAATCCATTCTGACTACCAAAAAATACATTTTCATTATCCATGGGGAAAACAAACTGAAATTCCTTGATGAATTTCCCGAACAGCTCACGGAATGGTAAATTCACATCAGTATAATTGCCGTCCTCCTGTAATCTGAAAACACCCACATCATTATCGGTAAAAAACCAGATGTTCCCATCTTTGTCTTCGCGTAATGCTTCAACATTGTAGCCGGAAAAAAGAGCATTCATTTCCTCATCAGGTACAAACCGGTTGTTTTTACGGTTGTATGAATATATACCATTATTTGTTGTAAATATGGGCTTCCCTTGAAATTCAAAAACATTGATCCCTTTATTGGACGGGAGTCCGGTTTGTATATTATAAAAATCAATGTTAATCACACTATCAAAAACCTCATTAAACTCAATATTAAATACCCCTTTGTAGCCATGGCTCATCCACATTTTGTTTTTTGATTCGCTAACTAAAAATCTTGAAGATTCGTTGAATCCATCAACTTTTTCACCAACCGTCCATACTCCGTTTTTCTTTTCATATTTAACAAACCCATTATAGGTTCCTGATATCAGGATATTTTCTGTACCATTGGGCTTAATAAAGTTCCATACTCCCTGAATATCCGATAACAATTCAGCCTCATTTCCTTCAACAATGAATGCTCCGGAGTTATGCCCACAGAACAAATCGCCATCGATAACCTGCAGGGCCCATACTTGCCCTTCAGTACCGGGGATAAGTTTAAATTGTTGCGTTGAGCACCCTGTTTGAAGTTCGTCCCAGGGTAAATAAAACAGACCTCTGCTGGTGCCAAAATACAGGGTTCCTTCGTGAAGTTCAGCAGTGTATCCTGCACTGAGACCACTGAAAAAGGAGAAATAGGTGAGCGGGGAATTGATCTCCACATAATCAATCCCACTGTCGAGACCAAGCCACAAATTGCTGTATTGATCAAGTTGAATACTAAGTATTGTATTGTTTTGAAGTCCGTTTTTGAAATTAATATGCTGTATAATCCTGCCGGCAGTATCACATATCAACAGCCCTTCCTGCACGGTTCCAAAGGCATAGGTTTCTTTATTTATTGACAGGCCGCAATAAACCTGGGCACGGTTAAGAATTACGGAGGCTTCATTTTTCCAAGGTTTCAGCTTCTGTCCATCAAATTCATAGATGTTTCTTCCGGATGTGGCAATGAGCAAATGATCGTTTTTGGGGAGTAATGCCGAGATTAACTGCCCATTAAGCATATCTGTTCCTGGTACTTTTATCAACGTGTTATTCGCAAGCCGGAACAATCCTTTTGATTTATCTTCAATGTAGAGCTCGCCGTTAATGATAAATGAAAATTGGAAACTTTCAGGGGCTGTTATAACATCTACACGGTCATCCTTAAGTATCATGATCTGATTGAACGATTGAAAAACAATGCCTTCAAGGATATCGTAAATCCTCCAAACTTCGTCAAAATCCCTCAAACGCTCATCGATGGATCCTTGAAGGGAATGAAAGGTCAGTTGACCGGATGCATTGGCCTCGAAATAGCCGAACTCATTATAACCTCCGGCATAAATTTTTCCATCACCTGCTGCAAGTATACTTCTAACTACTGCGCCGGAAGGCAGGGGAAAATTTCGCCAGTTCATCCCGTCAAATTCCAGTACCCCGTCGTTATTGGCAAAATATGCAAAACCACTCCTGCCAATATCAATAGCCCAGGTTTGAGGTCCTGCCGGAATAGCTGTGGTTTGATAATTTTTAACACGCGGTATGCCAATGTTTTTAACTTCAATTCCAGCAGTTGCAATCTGATGTAAAAAAATAATAAGGCAAACTCCCCAGCTAAAAATAAATTTTCTCATACCCTCATCATAAAAATTCAGCTTTGTTGAACCCCAAAAGTAAGAAAAAAAGAGAACAGCACTTTTTTAATACGACAGCATATTTTTATCTTTGCAGAAATTTAACCATCAAATTCCAAAAAAAATGAACCTATCATTCAAATTTTCCTGTTTATTAATGGTTCTAATAATGTCGTCATCATGCACCCAAAAATCAATTGACACTGGTAAATCAAATCCTTATTTGGGCCAGAATCCCCCCGGATTAACGGGTGAACTTTTTGCGCCAGGTAAAATGTCCACCGGGCTGCAAGAATTGAACGCCGTATTTTTTCCGGATGGTAAGGAGGTGATCTATTCGGTTCATATCGGGGTATGGCAATGGGCAATGCTGATGATGAAGGAGGTGGATGGAAAATGGACTGCACCTTACCCCGCACCCTTTAATGGCAAATATGGCGGAGTGGATCAATTCCTCTCCAAAGATGGCAACAGGTTGTACTTTTGTTCGAACCGGCCCAGGGCAAACAAAGATGAGCCTGAAGCGGATTACGACATCTGGTATGTTGACCGAACTGAAGATGGATGGTCGGAACCGGTAAATCCGGGTTATCCAATTAACACTGACGCACACGAGTTTTATCCCTCACTTACAGATGATGGGGCCATCTATTTCCAATCACGTCGCGAAGGCGGGATCGGTGCAAGCGATATTTACCGTTGCAAGTTGGAAAACGGACAATACCAAACTGCCGAATTGCTACCTCCACCCATAAACAGCGAAGATTTCGAAGGTGATGCGCTTATCGCTCCCGATGAAAGCTATATCATTGTTTCCACCCGCCGTGTGGATGATAACATTGGAAGCTCGGATCTTTATATTTCCTTCAGAGATGAAAACAATAACTGGGGGGAACTAATCAACATGGGGGAAGGTATTAATTCAACAGGTGGGGAAAATTGCCAGATGTTGTCACCTTGCAGAAAATACTTATTCTACACCAGCCGTCAATATCAGGGGCAGGTTGATCAATCAGGCATTACTTATAAACACATCCTTGAAAAATGGAACGAACCACAAAACGGATATGGTGACATTTATTGGGTAGATGCCGGGATTATCGATCAACTTAAGCCAAAAGATTAACCGGTTAACTTTATCCACAATGAAAGAAAGTCTCCACCAGCTTAAGAATAGCTTCTTTGTCCTGTGATATCCCATCACGCAGCGTTTTGTCGTCGAATTTTCTGAGCTTATTAATAATGTTGTCTATCAATCCTTCCGGGAAAACGTTCATCGCGGTATAAAAGTTCTTTTGTTGTTCAAGAGATTGGGCCGACTCCCAGCATGATGCAGGTAGTTGCTTCAGGTCGTTAACTTTATCCTTGTACTGATCAGAAAAAATATTAACATCCACATATGTTTTTTTGGCGTATTCCAACCCGTTCTTCATTTCAAGGCCATGCCTGGCTGCCACAGTAAGTCCGGCAAGCAAAAGGTAAATGTCGGCTGAACCGTCAGGACAACGGAATTCGGCAGTCTGTCGTTGGGAAAAGGTACCTGTCCCTGGTTTTTCATTTGGGTTGGCCTGAAGATACATATCTTTATTTCCTGTCCAGCCAAGCGGAACCCTGACCAGCACCGAGCGGTTACGGTCGCCCCAGCAAATGTTGGTTGGCGCTTCCTGATGCGGAACCAGCCTGAAATAGGAGGTTGGATTGGTGTTTCCAAAAGCTGTTAACGATGGTGCCAGATCAAGATACCCTGCAATTGCTTTTTTGGCAACATCACTCAGATGCCCATTCTTAATCATTTGGTTCAAACCGTCCTTCATAAGCCTTGTGTGGATATGCAGCCCACTTCCGGCCTTTCCTGTGGTAATTTTTGGGGCGAAGGTAATGGTAACGTCATATTTATAGGCCAGTGTGCGCAATATCCATTTGGCAATCATAAGCTGGTCGGCAGCATCTTCAAGGGGCACCGGCAAAAATTCGAGTTCATTCTGTGCATATTCCGTACTGCCAACACTAAAATTCCCTACCTCACTATGGCCATATTTAAGGGTACCGCCCGCCTGGGCAATGGCAAGCATGGCTTCCTGCCTGAAATGATCCCACTTTGTAAAAGGGGAAGATTCGTGATAACCCCGTTGGTCCACAGCTTCAAAAAGGGGTTCTTTTTCGCTGATAATGTAGTATTCAAGCTCTCCCATTACATCAAACGAATAACCTGTTTTCTCCTTTAGCGCATTGTGTGCTTTGTGAAGTATGTATTCCGGGGCACTTTCAAGTGGCTTCCCGTCCTTATCGAAATAGGAACATAAAATATCGAGAGCCGGAATTTCGGAAAACGGGTTCACAAAAGCCGTTTTATACCGTGGTATTACGTACAGATCACTCGAACCGGCTTCCACATGGGAAAACAGGCTTGATCCATCCACACGCTCACCCATGGTTAAAATATCATCAAGATGCTTGCGGCTGTTGATAACAAAACTCAATGTTTTCAACCTTCCATCCTCACCGGTGTACCTGAAATTGATCATCTCAATGTTGTGGTCTTCTGCATACAGGATCAGGTCTTCCTTTGTAAACAATTCCTTTGGTTTGTTCAGATACTGAACAAGCGGATTCGGATTCATTAATACTTCACTCTTCATACACTAACAGGCTTTCTGGTTTTTAAAAACGGGCACCAAAAGTAATCAATCTTTTTAATTGTTTGGAATATTTGTTATCAAATTCACAGTACGGTTGTGATTTAAAAGACAAGAATTTGAAAAACTTATCTATAAGCAATTAAAATTGCTGAAAATTAAGATTTAAAAACTCCTAAATAGGGAAATTTAGGTATTTTTGTGACTTCTATAAGCAGAAGTAAGTTAACCAATAAATTACAATTTCACACGCAGAAATTACTGTTGCTGGGAGATGAAGCTATTGCCCAGGCTGCCATTGATGCAGGGTTAAGTGGGATTTTTGCCTATCCCGGTACCCCATCTACAGAAATTACCGAATATGTTCAACATTCACAAGAGGCTTCTGACAAGAATATCAGATCGGCATGGTCGGCAAATGAAAAGACGGCCATGGAAGCTGCGCTTGGTGCCTCCTATGCTGGAAAACGGGCTATGGTATGCATGAAGCATGTTGGGTTAAATGTAGCCGCTGATGCCTTTGTTAATGCAGGCATGACCGGTGCCAACGGCGGGTTGATCGTCGTTTCTGCCGACGACCCTTCAATGCACTCATCGCAGAATGAACAGGACTCAAGGTTTTACGGCAAATTTGCCATGATACCTACACTGGAACCATCGAACCAGCAGGAAGCCTACGACATGGTGTATTACGGATTTGAACTTTCTGAAAAGCTTAAGACGCCTGTTTTGCTCCGGATCACAACCAGGCTGGCACACTCCCGTGCAGGTGTTGTCCGCAAAGCAGAACTTCAACAAAATAAACTACACCTGCCCACAAACCCAAAACAATTTATCCTTTTACCTGCCATTGCCAGAAAAAGATATAAGGGCCTGATCGATAACCAGGCGCAGTTTATGGAAGCATCCGAAAGTTCAGGTTTTAATAAATATATCGACGGGGATGACAAATCGCTCGGAATCATTGTGAGTGGCATTGCCTATAATTACTTGATGGAAAACTATTCCGACCGTAAGGTCCCATATCCTGTTTTAAAAATCACTCAGTATCCAACGCCACTATCCTTCATCAAAAAACTGGTGGATGCCTGTGATGAAATCCTTATTCTGGAAGAGGGTTATCCGATGATAGAAGAAAACCTGAAGGGGTATTTATCCATCGGCCTGAAAGTGAAAGGGAGGTTGGACGGCACCCTGCCACGAGATGGTGAGCTCAATCCCAATTTGGTAGCAAAAGCATTGGGACTGGAAGATACGCGTGGTCAGGACATACCGGATCTGGTTGTAGACCGCCCCCCTTCATTATGTGTCGGATGCTCACACATTGATGCCTATAATGCACTGAATGAAGCGTTGAGTATCTATTCCGGCGGTAGGGTTTTTTCTGACATAGGATGTTATACCCTTGGTGCCCTCGAACCGTTCAATGCCATCAATACCTGTGTTGATATGGGTGCATCGATTACCATGGCCAAAGGTGCCGCCGATGTTGGCCTGGTTCCCGCTGTGGCGGTAATTGGAGATTCAACTTTTACACATTCAGGAATGACAGGTTTACTCGATGCCGTAAATGACAACTCGCCCATCACTATTATCATCGCCGATAATTCTACTACAGGTATGACAGGAGGACAGAAATCTTCGGCTACCGGAAAAATCGAAGCTATTTGCATAGGCCTGGGTGTGGAAGAGGAACACATCAGGGTAATTAAACCATTGGTGAAATTCCACGAAGAAAACACAAATATCATTAAGGAAGAATTGAATTATAAAGGTGTATCGGTAATTATACCAAGGCGTGAGTGTATTCAGACACTCAGCAAACGTATGCGGCAAAAAGCCAGGGTAACACCTCTGGTTGAATAACATGATAAGGTGGTAAACTGAGTTTTTGAAAAAGTTGTTTTGAATATAGCATTATTTAGTAAAAGATGAAAAAAGACATAATATTAGCAGGTGTCGGAGGACAGGGAATATTGTCGATTGCAGCAAGTATTGGCCTTACGGCAGTGGATGCCGGATTGTTTCTAAAACAGGCCGAAGTACATGGCATGAGCCAGCGTGGTGGTGATGTCCACTCCACACTTAGGCTGTCTGATAAAGAAATTGCCTCCGATCTGATTCCCATTGGTAAAGCCGATTTGATTCTTTCGGTTGAGCCCATGGAATCACTGAGATACCTGCCAATGCTTTCACCTGATGGCTGGCTGATTACAAACACCACAGCAATTGAAAATATCCCCAATTATCCCGGGATAGATGAGGTGATGGCAGAAATCGAAAAGATTCCCAATCATATAGCGTTGGATGCTGAAGAGGTGGCAATCGAAGTCGGCTCCTCAAGATCCGCCAACATGGTAATACTGGGCGCGGCTTCCCCATTTCTGGATCTAAAAGTCGAAGATCTTGAAAATTCCATCCGTAAACTGTTTTCACGAAAAGGAGAAAAGGTGGTCGACCTGAACCTACAGGCCATGCATGCCGGGAGAAAGATTGCGCTGGATAAGGTATCGTAGAAAATACAATTTGCTTTATTTTGCAGTTTGAAACTGTCTCAATACTTCTTGGCTAAGTCACTTTGGCCTGCCAGACTTTAGCGTGAGCTCAGTCGAACGCTGGTAGTGAGGACTCTGATTTATAACCAATTAGTGTATTAGTTTTTTCGGATCTTGCCGATTATCCCAAAAGGTAAGTAACTCGATGTCCTTGGTGTCTTCATTGATTCGATAATAAAGGGAATTGTGTGAGGTAACAAACCCCTTACGAATGCTTTTCTCTTTTCTGCTTGGCGGGAACATATATGGATTCCTGCTTATTTTTTCAATTACATCATCAACTTCCAGAATAAAATTCTTGATTTCATTAAAAGTCCAGTCTCTTTCAAGGTATTCAAGAATCTCAAGATAAGTTAGCCTTGCTGTTGGGGTCCAAAAAACATTCATTTCGATTTTACGTTGTATTTCCCCCTTATATCTTTCATGACATCAGCATGAGGAATCAATTCACCGTTCTCTGCTTCGGCCAGTCCTTTTTTTATGGCCGCTTTTTCATCATCACTAATTTCATCCCACCAATCTTGTCTTTTTCTGGAAAACACTTCCTCAATCTTTTTTAATATTAATGGCTCATTCGTATTAAGGATTAACTGTACCAATTCAAGTTTTTTAGCATGTACGTTCATGATTATTCGATATTTATTACAAAAATAATAAATCTGGATGTTTCAAACAACTATTTTTCAACTTTCCGGGGTGCCTCTAAATCTAATCTATTGATCTAAAACAAGCCTACCGGCTGAATGATCTCCTTCGAATTGTTCCTGGGCGAGTTCACCAGCTCCGATATCCTGAAGGCGTTCATCTCTTTAGTCGGATAGGGTTTTAGCAATTCCAGCAACTGGTTTTCATCATCCGAGACCAGCCACAATTTTTCCGATTCAGTATCAAGGATTACCGGCATCCTGTTGTGAATTTCCGCCATGAGTTCATTGGGTGTTGTTGTGATGATGGTGAACGAATGTACCGGATCCCCTTCAGGATTTTTCCACTGATCCCATAACCCGGCCATAGAAAAAAGAGGACTGTTGTTCAGGAAAATCCTGTAGGGAATTTTTTTACTTTGACCGGGTACCTTTCTCCATTCATAAAATGCATCTGCAGGCACCAGGCACCTTCGCCGTTTGAAGGAATGTTTGAATGAAGCCTTTTCAGTGATGGTTTCGCCCCTTGCATTGATCAGTTTGTTTCCAATGGAAATATCCTTTGCCCAGAATGGAATCAACCCCCATTTGAAGAAAGAAAACTTATGGGGATTTTGGTTTGTAATCACCGGCAGGAGCTGACTTGGTGCACAGTTGTAATTTGGATCAGGTTTGCTGTCTCCAATCGTAATGTCGTAGTGCTCATTGACTATTTTAAGGTCGGGAGCAAAGGAAAATCGTCCACACATTTCAAAAAAATTTAATTCGTTATTCTTGTTTATATGCGATGCATTAAGAATTAATAGTATTCAACCGATCGGGTTAAAATGTTCTTACCACACCGCAATCTTACTAGATAAATGCCTTTAAATACATAATTCCCATTGATGTCTTTTCCATCCCAAATAATCTGGTATTGTCCCGGCACTATATATTCGTTCATCAATGTTGTGATATGTTTTCCTGTAAAATCATACATGAGATAAGTAGCCTTTGCTTCGTAGGTCCATTCAAAAAACAGTTTTCCAAGGCAATGAATATTATTAATGTCGTCAGCAATAGCATCCAGGACAAGAAGATGATCATTTCCTTCATAAGGCTTAAAAATATTACTCCATAGATTTTCCTCAAGATACCGGTAATAAAAGTATCCTGTATTTGTTCCCTGGTAAAAAAAACAATACACCCTGTCGTTATTATCAACTGTTAGTCTGTTCTGAAAAGCCCCTGGAACACCTTCACTCACGGTATCGGCTTCGCTCCATGATATCCCATCATATGTTTTCAACAGCACTTGGTTTGGCATCAAGTTTTCAGTGTCACAATCATATGAAACAAATAGATGATTTTTGGAATTCGAAACGATGTGAGTCCTGATGCAACCTTCTGAACTGTTCTGGGAAATATCTTCTGGGTTGCTCCAGGTAACACCATTATCAAGAGATTTTGAATAATATATTTCCCACCATGTGAAACTATTCTTATGTGTCCAAACGCAATGGATTATACCATCGTTATCAATACAAAAGTCAGGGAAATAATCTGTGTTTTCCATATTGGAAACATTTACCGGCCCGCTCCAGTTTTGGGCTGTGGAGGTAAATGATATTGTAAGGATAACAAAACTAAGTTTTAGATATTTCATGGATTTGAGGTCTGTCGTAATCAATAGTAAAGATCGGTATTTTTTCTTTTTTGATACACATACCAATGGTTTCTTTTATTAACAAGCCCAATTTATTGTATTCATGAAATACCACACTAAACCGGATTCATAATCCTGGTGCCATAAACCAAAACAGATTTCCCTGCCCAACACTTTCAATTTCAACAGCAATTCCGCAGCAAGATATTTT